>JAVHLM010000001.1:215554-259871 GCA_031082125.1 Candidatus Eremiobacterota bacterium | reverse complement strand
AGGAGAAGGCCGAGAAGGAGAAGGCCGAGAAGGAGAAGGCCGAGAAGGAGAAGGCCGAGAAGGAGAAGGCTGACAAGGAGAAGGCCGACAAGGAGAAGGCCGACAAGGAGAAGGCCGACAAGGAGAAGACGAAAACTGAGAAAGAAAAGACTGACAAGGAGAAGAAGACTCCCAAAGAAGAATATAATGACAAAATCAAGGAGACCAAAGAAAAGTCCAGGAGCAAGGCTGACGACATCATAGAGAACACCAGGGACAAGGTGGACAAGCCCCAGAAGGAGGCTTTCGAGAGAGGCCGGGAGGTGGGAGAGAAAAAGGTCAAGAATCTCGAGGAGGCTTATGAGAGGTTAAAAAAGAATCCAAATGATCCCGAGGCAAAGAAAGCTTTTGATGATGCATCGGAAGCAGTGCAGAAGGACAAGCATGCAATGCATGTCATCAATGACATCGATCCCGGGAAGCCCCACCCGCTCAGGGAGGCTTTCAACAAGAACTGGCGCGACACCTATGATGTGGCCGATAAGGGCGCAAAGCAGCGGATAGCCGACAAGATGAACCAGGAATACTACGAGAAGCACTCTAAAAGCGAGGTTCCACGCTTCGAGGATGGAAGAGTGGACCAGGGAGCAGTCAATGATTTCTGCGAGAAGAAGGGGCAGCGCCGCACCGCCGATGATATCGAGGTCCTCAAGATCTCCAATACTCCCGTCACCGACGTGGTGCCAAGCGAAAAGTCAACCTATGACCGCGATGTCACCTACCGTGACAAGAAGACGGGAAGCGACGTGCCCACGGAGATCTCGAAGGACATTTATCATGAGGAATTCTACAAGGCTCGCCACGACGGCGAACTGCCCCGCCGCCCTGACGGCTCCATTGACAGAGAGGCCATAAATAAATATGCAAAGGAAACAGATCAGACCGTCACGGACCTCCATGCACCCGATGCCTACGGGGCAAGCAAGAAAGATGGCAAGACGGCCCTGACGCCGGAGCTGAAAGGGAGGGCTTTCGACGACATCGAGGCCACCACCAAGGCGATGGAGTTCAAGACAAAAGAATGGTATGAGCAGGCGGATCACTGCGAGGCCAATGCAAAGAAAGCCGAATCGAGCGGCAACCCCAGGGAAGCGGCAGAGCAGAGATCAAAGGCCGAAGGCCTCAAGGAGGAGGGGATGCGCCAGCTCACCAAGCAGTTCGGTAACCAGGTTGAAGCGCTGGTGAACAAGGTGAATGAGATAACAGGGTACCCGGAGCCTTCCACTGCCCATGTCCCCGAGGACCTGAGGGTGGCCGTGGACATCATGAACAGGGTGGGGAAGAAGGGCCCGGACGGAAAAACCTTTACCACCGCCGATGCCGAGGCGGCGCTGAAGAGAATGCAGGGCCGGACGCCTGAAGATGTGGCTCACCAGATGTCGGGAGTCGTCGAAAGCCTCCAGAAGCATCTCCCTTCAGAGGTGAAGAAGAAAGTGGACGCCCACTTCAAGAAGATCGAGGCCGAGATGGCGGCAAAAGAGGCAGCCGAGGCGATGGCGAGAGAGCAGGCCGGGTTCGCGGCTGAGAGGAAGCGACGCTATACCCCTGAATAATTCAGGATTTTAGGAGGTCTCCCATGGCAGCACCATTGAAATTCTGCCCCAGGTGCGGTGCGGGGCGCGAAGGCCAGCGGCCCTTCTGCACCAAGTGCGGCTTCAGGTTCGACGAGAAGGCCGATGGCGCTGATTCAGCGAAGAAGGCTGCCGAGACTGTGCAGAAAGTGGCCTCAACGGTCGCCTCGGTGCAGTCAACCGTTGCTTCCGTCTCTTCTGCAGTCAGGTCCGCGGAGAGCATTGCAAAGATTGTCGTGGACGGCACGCCGCCGCCGGTCTGGCACGTTGTCGTGGGAGAGACCCTTCCCCCTGTGCAGCAGATCCTTGCGCAGAAGGTCGTTGAGGCTGTCCAGCAGAAAGTGATCTCCACGGTGCAGCAGAAAGTGGTGGACGAGGCATCGAGGCAGGTGGGGAAGCTCGTCTCGGGCCCTGGGAGCGGCGCTCCTCATGGGCATGAAATGCCGCCGCAGGCACCGTCTTCATCGGCAGAAAGCCTGCCCTGCTCCTCATGCAAAGCTCCCATCCCTTCAGGCAGCAAGTTCTGCCCCAAGTGCGGCACCAGGGTGGGCCCCCGGCAGCAGGCCCCGGCGCCTGCCCCGCCTCCTGAGGGGCTCACCTGCGGCAAATGCGGCACCAGTCAGGAGCAGGGGAGAAAGTTCTGCACGAAGTGCGGCACCAGGCTTTGACTCCATGGCTATTCATGGCGGAGCGCCTCGATGGGATCGAGCCTGGAAATCTCCCGGCGAAAAGCGATGAAAGGGGGCAGAGAAAGATTTCGGCAAGCGGTGCGCCAGTGCGGGGAAAATGGCGGGATATCGGATTGAAAGCCCTGATGCTGTTCGCGCAGAACCAGATCTCATCAGCCTCCACGAAGTATAGATCGCCTGCCGAGTGGCAGCTTAACATTCCTGCTTGTCTTATCTTCCCCCTGCACTGCTCCTGGTATCTTCACCCTGGGTGCCGCCGGAGGGTGTGGATATTATCACTGTAACTGCTGCAGTATTTACATTGGGAGGGAGGTTGGGATAGGCATACCAGGTCCCGGCCTTGAGAAAGGTGCCGACTGCTTTGCTCGCAGGGGAGAACCTTACAACCATACTGCTTACTTTAATATAATAAATGACAGCACAGAGAATATCAATGAGCCTGATTGACTCATCGAGCAGGAGCCCAAAGAGAGAGGAATTACTGGAAGCGTTGTGTCAGAGCGCCGAAAAGGTGGGGAAATGATTGGAACCCCAGACGACCCTCCCTTTGTCACACTTAACCGATGCTGTAGGGCGGCGAATTATCTCATGGAAGGTTCAAAGACTATGTTTTCAGTATGCAGCAGGCCACTGTGTGGAGATAGCGAATGAGTGATGAAAGCCGCCTTCCGCCTGGAGCCAGCACCCTGGACAGCTCAGGTGCCAGCGCCTGTTGGAATAATCTCGCTCTGGTGAACCATAAGGCGCTTGAGAAAACCTCCATAAATCATGTGCTGATGTATTGAGCCAGGAACTCTCCTGTGTTACAATCTGCATGATATATGTAAAGAAGAGGTGAGGGCCTGAAATTGCAGAAGGTGGTGATGAGATGAAGAGAACCTGCGGGCATCTGTGCTTATGCCTTACGAAGTCACTGGTGATAGCTCTTCTATGCTGCTGTGTCAGGGTGTGTGCAGCCACTGAGTGGAAGATTCCCTTCGGTCCCCCCGAAAGCCACGGGGTATCCCGATGTGGCCAGAATTTCAATGGAAGAATTGCCGTGGGGATCACAGCAATGAAGGCTCTGGATGATGGCAGTGTGCTGCTTCTTGACAGCACCTATGAAAGGATCGTGGTACTGACACCTCAGGGCTCCTGGAAAGAGGCGGTGCCTATTCCGAGGCCTGTCTCTGAGTGGATAAGCTGGATAGATCTGGTCCCGCTGCAGGATGGAAGGTACCTGGTGCTCAACTGCCAGGGGAAACTCTATCTGCTCGAGCCCGGAAAGCCTGCACTGGAAAAATTCCCTGATGACAACTTTGATCTGGAAAGTGCTCGGTTCATAGCTGCCGGCTCGTCGGCAGATGACTTCTTTATCAGCTGCCCGGGATATTATTACTGGGCGGACATCAAGGGCAATGTACTGGGTATGGTTGATCATGTTTTGAATTACCCCGCCTTCTACCCCGAGGCGCACGCCCTTTTTGGGGTAGGCGAGAAGAATCTGTCCAGCAGCCAGGGAGCCATTTTGGTCATCTCCTTTGATGACAAGGGGAAGAATGTAAGGAAAATCATATGGAAGAAGCGTAATCAGAATCTTACTCTGCAATCCCTCTCAGTGTTGAATATTGAATACTCCGGCTCCCTTTGGATTGTCGCCGCCGAGGGAAAAACGGGCAACTATGAGGGGATGGTCCGCTATGTCGCGAGGATTGACGGCAATGGGAAGGCATCCACCACTTTTGCCATTCCCCTTTCCTATGAGATGAACAATAACTGGAAAGAAGATGTAATCGCCAACAGGAAGGGGAATGTGTACAGATTTCATACTGACGACAGGAACCTGTACATCGTCAAATACAGGTAACTCAGAAGGATATTGAATTCAATAGTACCATTCCTCTCTGCTTTGCCGCTTGGTTATAAGAGACTTTTGCGAGTAAGGGAGTTGAAAGCCATGAAAAAAAGTACCCGGTTGCCGCTTTGCCTCATGATGTGCGGCTTCGTATTAATTGTAGTGCTGACAGGAGTTTTGGATTCCGGAGCAGCCGCTGCCGGGGATCCCGGGAAATCGGGCCCGGAAGACCTTCTCATAGCACAGCGCATGTCCAGGAGCACTACTGCCTGCTCTGTCTATAAGTTCAAAGCCAGTGAGCTTTACGCGGTACCCAGCTCAACACAGCCAGCGTTTCTGAAGTTTGAAAACAGCTGGAGCGACCTCCCCGACGAGCTTATCCCCGGTCAGCCTTTCAACATCAGGCTCGCTGTCGATATGCTGTAGCGCCAGGTGCCTGACAAATTAATCCCCATCGGGGAGATGCGGTGGACCACGGGAGTCATGGTCACCGCGGGAAAGGAGTGGGTTACCAGGATCATCACCGAAGTCAGTCCATTGAGGATAGAGGGAGGCACCTACAGCATCCCCACCCCGTCTTCCCAGCTCCTGATCACAAAGGAAGTCTCCGCGGGATACCTCATCGAAGACTCAGGGAGGGAGAGAACGACAAAATGGGTCTCTGCAGGCAAGGGGACCTTCACCGAGCCAGTCCCTGATAAGATCCCCGACAAGAACACCTTTGTGAAGCCAGCGGAAAATGTCAAGAATGAGCTGATGCTGATCATTATTTACGCCCTGGGTCTGAACGCAAGGGTCTACGTGGATTCGAATTATCTTTACCTCTACACGAAGAACGCAGGCGGCAGGGCGGTGTGGAAGCTGAAAACCCAGTTTAATACGAGCAATTTCGTCTTTGACGACAAAACAAACGAGGGCTCCTGCACCTTGGAGCTGGCGAAGTAAGGATTTCGCGGGAGCGAAGGGCATCGCCCCTGGCGGTAGAGAATAAAAGGCTTTCTCAATGGACTTCCCGTGGATCAAATATAATTCAATCCCCTCGAGAGCCTCTTGAATCCTCACTCTCGGCAGCGACCCGATTTTTCGTCAAGATTTGATTTATTGGTAGTGAAGACCTGAGAGATGTTCACCACGCTTCTTGCGGGGAGAGAGGCCGCTCCACGTCCAAGAGCGCGTCTCCGGGTGCCAGGGCCCTTTTCAGATTCGATGTCGGAGTGCATATTGCCGCGGTTGAGAAAGCAGACTGCTATCCATCAGGGAAAAGGAAGTATGGAATTTTCATCGAAATCCTGTTGCATGCCGGCTAAAACAAGAACCCTATAAGAGTTTGGTGACATTTGTTGCGTTGGATAAAGAGATAGTCTGAGGAGGTGTAACATGGCTTCTACAACAGTAAAGATTCTGGCAACTACATTGCTTGTGCTTGTCCTTACCTCATGGGCATACGCAGGGTACTGGGAACGGCAGGGGGGAGGAGTGGTGACCGACCGTCCGACGGATCAGAAATTTCCCAGCGGAACGGCACTCAAGGTAGATGATGCTTCACAGAATGTCTACTCTGCAACCCTTATATCAGGCAATTGGGGAACCACAAAGGCGGTTATGAAATGGTCAGATCCCCCGAAGATAATTATTCCCGGACAGGTTGTTCCGGTGAGTGCCCAATCAGCCTGTCAGTCTACAGGAAACCCCTACAATCCTTCCCTTACCATTGCCATTGATATGCCAGGGATGAACGCCTACAGCGCTACAGGCTCAATTATAAGGCTTTTGACTATTTCAGGAACTACTTCTGCCACAAACAGGAGTGTAAAGTCTGATCTTACCGGCAGCGGCGACCGGTGTGTTTATGTCCGGGCAGGATGGGGAGAAGGATCAATGCTCCAGGTGGCTTATAAATATATATGGAAAGAGGGTACCCCTCCTGCATCGGTCTCGACGACGACCACCTCAGGAACCAGTACCCAGGGAACAAGCACCGGTTCAACAGCCACAGGGAATACTGCGCAAACTGCCGGCGCCAGTAACGCTCCCAGCCAGAAAGTGGCCGAGCAGGCCATGGCCATGGAGATGGGAGCTCCCGAAACAAACACGATATTTTATAACGGCAACCTTGGCGGAGTCAGCAATGGGGGAAGGCCACCCTCATTTACCATCAACCGGGCGGCACAGATCCATTTTCTCTGGACCTACCACTATAACTCCGGCAGAGGGACAAATGCCGGCACTCTTGCCCTCAAAAGCTCCACCGGGCAAGTGTACGGGCCGTGGAAGGTGGCTTGTGTCAGAACTGTCTATTGGGTGACGATTCCCAATGTGACCATACCCCCGGGACGCTATACGGTTATTGACTCTGATTCTTCCACATGGTCGCAGAACAGTGAGTCAGGGGGAAACGGCCATACCATGGTTAAGGGCACGTATAAATAGATCTCAACCTTTCAGCCTTCGGGCTGAAATTCCTGATGCTTTACACACAGAACCAGAGCCAATCCTGATACATGAATACTATTGCCGTGCCCCTCTTCATCGGCCATGGGAAATGCTTCTTGCAGCGGAATGAAACATTTCATTTCTGCCTGCCGGGAGAGCTGCCTTGCCCTGCGCCCGATGCTCCTGCAATGAATTGCTCAGGCTCCCCCGGATTCCCCAGGACATGCAGGCAGATGATGTGATTCATGTGACGCTTAGTGTGCTCCTTGGCGTTTGAGGAGCTCAACGATTTCCTTGTAATCTCTCTTTTTTGCTACTTTCAGAGGTGTGTCGCCGTTCATGCCTTTGGCATTGACATTGGCGCCCTTAGAGATCAGAAATGTAGCGAGTTTCTTGTTGCCACTCGAAATTGCTGCGAGCAGAGGTGTTGTGCCGTCAGCACTTTTCATATTGACATCGGCACCCTTTGAGATGAGTAACTGAGCAAACGCATAATGGCCATCAGAATCTGTTGCATCAATTGCCGCAGTGAGGAGAGGTGTATGGCCGATGATATCCTTTGCGTTGACATCGGCGCCTTTGGAGATGAGTAATTTTGCCATTTCCAGAAGGCTGTTCTGAGCTGTCCAATGTAACGGCGTCCACCCATTGTCGTCACGGGCGTTGACTTGAGAGCCCTTTGATATGAGAAGTTTCGCGATTTCCAGATAACCTTTGCTTGCTGCATAATGGAGAGGCGTCTGCATCAAGTCATTCTCGGTATTGACAAGCGAGGGAGTCCTGTTCACCATGGCTTCCACGGCCTTATAATCATTTGCCTCCACTGCTTTGAAGATGTCAGAATATTTTTTTTCGTTGCTTCCCGCACTGGATAACTGAGAAAGCGCAATCAGGAAGATCAATGTGAGCACAAGGGAAGTCGTACCCCGCCGAATGCAATCCGGCCTGTTCTTTTTCTCGTTTTTCATGGCAATCCCCCCACTTTCCTATGATGCAGAATATTTCTTCCACACTGAGAAAGGGTCCTGCAATTCATCCAGATTCATATTGCCACGTAACGAGACGATTTTATTGATAAGGATCCCAGTCTCATATTAACACCAAAAGGCCGGGGCCTCTCAGAACAGCGGAGCGCCGCCTGCTCGGGAGGCTGAATGGCTGTGGCGGGATAAAGGGCCTGGCAAAATGCGATCCGGTCCATGAAGTTCTGCACGAAGTGCGGCACCAGGCTTTGACTCCATGGCTATTCATGGCGGAGCGCCTCGATGGGATCGAGCCTGGAAGCCTTGTACGCGGGGTAGAAGCCGAAAAAAATTCCCACTGCCGCCGAGAAAAGGAATGCAAGCAGTATTGACTGCACCGTGATGAGGGTGTTCCATTTTGCAAAGTACGCGATAGCCCTGGAGAGCGCTATGCCCAGCATGATTCCTGTAAGGCCGCCCAGCAGGGAGAGCACCATTGACTCGGTGAGAAACTGCATGAGGATATCATTTCCCCGGGCCCCCAGCGCAAGCCTGATGCCGATTTCCCTGATTCGCTCCGTCACCGATACGAGCATGATGTTCATGATGCCTATGCCCCCCACCAGAAGTGATACTGCAGCAATGGCGGAGAGAAATATGGTGAAGATCCCCGTCGTTTTGGCGGCGACGTCGGCAAGGTCTGCCTGCGTGCGGATAGTGAAATTGTCCTCCTCTTTATTCAGCAGGTTATGGCGCTGCCTCAGGAGAGCCGTCAGCTCCCGCGTCGCCCGATCGGTTCTTTCCTTGGAGACTGCCGAGCAAAGAATCATATTCAGGTGGTTGACCCGCGCAATCCTTGTCATTGCCGTCGTGTAGGGAATAAAGACGGAATCGTCCTGGTCGCCGCCGAAACCGGACTGCCCCTTGGCAGAGAGGACGCCTATGACGCGGAAGGGGATGTTCTTGAGGCGCACTGTTTCTCCCAGGGGGTTCTGGCTGCCGAAAAGGTTGTTCACTACGGTCTGCCCCAGCACGCAGACCTTGGCGCCCGAGCTGATTTCCTGGTGGGTAAAGTAGCTTCCTGACAGGACGGGCCAGTTTCTTATCTTTTCAAAATCCTCGTTGACCCCCATGCACGTGGTGCTCCAGTTCTGGTTGCCGAACACGGCCTGCACCATCCTGCGCACCAGGGGTGACACGTATTCTACCGAGGGACACTCCGCGGCAATGGCCTTGAAATCCTCAACGGTGAGAGTCTGGGAATCAAGGGCGCCCTGGCGCACACCGCCCACTGCCATCTGGCCCGGCATGATGATGAGGGCATTGGTGCCCATGGAATTGATGCTGTCCGATACTGAAGCCGAAACACCCTGGCCGATGCTCAGCATGGTAATCACCGAGGCCACGCCTATTATGATGCCCAGCATGGTGAGTATGGTGCGGAGCTTGCTGCTGTTCAATGCTTTGAGGGCTATCCTTATGGTGGCAAGAAAGCTCATGACTCCTCCTCTTCCTCATCTACAGGCATTTCCTTGAGGGCCTCTTCGGCAATGAGGCGGTCCGGCACCGGCCGGTCATCCCTGATCCTCCCGTCACGGAAGACTACCAGCCTCTTGGCAAAAATGGATATCTCATCACTGTGGGTTACCAGCACAATAGTGATGCCTTTCACCCTGTTCAGGTCCTGGAATATCTTTATTATCTCGAGGCTCGTGCGCGTATCCAGATTTCCCGTCGGCTCGTCGGCCAGTATCAGCGAAGGGTTGTTGACAAGAGACCTGGCGATGGCCACGCGCTGCTGCTGGCCTCCCGAGAGCTGGTGGGGCTGATGATGAGACCTGTCTTTGAGGCCCACGGCGTCGAGAGCCTGAGAGGCCATCTCGTATTTTTCCTTCGTGGAGTAATTATGCTCCCTGTTGTAATAAAGAGGGAGCTCCACATTCTCGAGGGCTGTCGTCTTGGCCAGCAGGTTGAATCCCTGGAATACAAAGCCTATTTTCTTGTTGCGCATATCGGCCAGCTCGTCGCCCGCGAGCTTTGACACATCATTTCCCTCAATGAGGTACTGCCCTTTGGTGGGGCGGTCCAGGCATCCCAGGATGTTCATGAATGTTGATTTTCCAGAGCCCGAGGGGCCCATGATGGCGACGAACTCGCCCTCGCCGATTGACAGCGATACCCCGCGGAGCGCATGGACATGCACCTCGCCGAGAAAATAGGTTTTCTCAAGATGGACGACTTCCAGGAGTCTGTTCATTCTCTGGCCACACTCATTTTCTGCCGGCCTGCGCCGTTCACTAGAAGCGCATGCGGCCCCCGCCCGGCCCCCCTCCCGGCATTCCCGGCGGGCGCATGCCCGGTGCTGACGACGATGTCTTGGTTTTTCCATCTGCCCCTGTGATGACAGACTCTCCCTCGACGACGGAGCCTTTCGCTATCTCCGTGAAGCGCCCGTCAGTAATGCCCAGGATCACTTTTTCAGGGCGCACTTTTTCATCGCTTTCCCATATCCACACGGTGTTGTATCTCTCAGTGTCATCCTGAGGCCCTCCGGGCCTCTCCCTCTTCATATTCGGGCCGCCTTTCCCGCGGAACTCCTTAGGGAAAGGGAAATTATCCACCGAGTCGGGGCGGAAGCGGATGGCGCCGTTCGGCAGCTTCAGGCAGTCATCCTTTACCTCCGAGGTGATGGTCACGTTTGCCGTCATGCCGGGCATGAGCTTCAGGCCCGGGTTGCGGGCCGAGATGATGACCTGGTATTTTACCACTCCCTGGTCCAGTATGGAGGCCTTGCGGACCTGCCTCACGGTGCCCTTGAATTTCTCCTGCTGGAAGGCATCAACGGTGAAGACGGCCTTCATGCCCTCCTTCACTTTCCCGATATCGGCCTCGTCCACGTTGGCATAGACCTCCATCTCGCGGAGGTCCCTGGCGACGGTGAAAAGCTTGGGCGCCTGGAACGAAGCTGCCACTGTCTGCCCCACATCGACTGCCCTGGAGACCACGACGCCGTCTATGGGGGAGAAGATATCAGTGTAGCTCAGGTTCACCATCGCTCCCTTGAGCTTGCTGGTGGCATTCATCACCTGGGCCCGGCTCTGCTTGACCTGGGCCTGTATGGCCTTTACGAGGGCCTTCTGGGACTCCTCGGCTATTCTGGCCGATTCATGATTCGCCTTGGCCGCGTCAAGCTGCATCTGGGACGATTTCACCGTTGACGAGGACTGCTCGTAGCCGGCCCTTGCCACATCGACCGATGCAAGCGAGACCTTGTATTTCGTCTCGGCGGCATCCATTTCGGAGCGCGAGATGAAGTCTTTTTTCATAAGCTCCTCGGCGCGCTTGAATTCCACGCGGTCATTCTCAAGCTGTGCCTGAGCCTTCGCGAGGTTTGCCTTGGCTGACTTCTGACTGTTGAGGGCGCCGGCATAGTTCGCCCTGTTCACCTCCACCTGGGCGGCGAAGTTTTTCTCAGCAGCCTGGGCTTCTCTCACCTTGGAGAGACCATTCTGATACTGTGCCAGGAAATTTGCATTGGTGGCCTTGGCGCTTTCAAGGTTGGCAGTGGCCTCATCGGCCTGGGACCTGTAAATGAGGGGATCAATCTGGGCGAGGAGCTGGCCTTTCTTCACCTGGGAGTTGTAATCGGCGTACATCTTGATTATCTTCCCCGACACCTGGCACCCGATGTCCACGGAGGTGACGGCATTCAATGTCCCTGTCGTGTTGACCGTCGAGATGATGGTGCCCCTTTCAATCTTCTCCGTCTCAAAGCGGAGCTTTTTCTTTTCCGCCTGGACTCTGGTCCAATAGAAGAGAGCACCTGCTGCAACTATGATCAGGATAATCACAAACCTGAAGCGTTTTAAATGTTTCCACATAACCTTTTTCCTTGCCTTGCTGTCATTTCTTACCGGCTTTTGCTGCGGAGAGATCGACACCCATCGACTTTTCCAGGTCCGCCACGGCGTTGAAATACTGCACCAGTGCGGTAATATAGTCTGTCTTTGCCTGGAGAAGCAGCACCTGGGCATCGCTGTATTCAAGGTTTGAGCCCACGCCGACGGCATAACGGCCCTGGGCGAGCCTGAAGTTCTCCTCGGCCTGCTGCAGGGACTTCTGGGAGACCTTTATCTTCTCGCCTGCCGCTATTATGGCGAGATAGGCCTGCTCGATCTCCAGGGCGATGTTCTGCCAGAGGCGGTCCTTCTGCTTCACGAGGCTGTCAAGCTGTGCCAGGTTCTCCCTCACCCTGTACACCATCCAGTTACCGTCGGTAATGGGCACTGCGAGCGTCACGCCGAGCTGCCAGTAACGGTCCAGGGGATATTTATTCCCCCGCCAGTTGTACTGGGCGTTTCCCACGATCTCGGGGTAGAAGTCGGCTTTTGCCGCGGAGAGCTTTGCCTGCTGCCCTCTTATCTGGGCATCCAGCTTGAGAAGCTCGGGGCGTTGAATGGCCGCGACGCTCTTCACCTGATCAAGACCGAGAGGCACCTCGGGGAGCGTGAGGTCCCGGGCGAGCTCAAAACTGAAGGGCCTGTCAAAGCCCATGGCATTTACGAGTGTCACGAGGGTCACCTTGTAACCGTTGTCGGCATTTATCATGTCCAGGCGGGCTGCCGCGAGGTCCACCTCGGACTTGGTGACCTCTATCTTGGATTTTCTCCCGGTATCATAGAAGGCCTGGGACTGCCTGAGGTGGATCTCCAGCACGGCGACATTCTCCTGCTTGGCCTTCAGCAGCTCCTGAGCCGCAATGCAGTTGTAGTATGATTTTTTCACGCTGTTGATGATGGTGTTCTTGAGAGTGATAAGGTCAAAGAGGGTCATCACGTACGACTGCTGAGAGGCCGTCACGAGATACGGTGTTTTCCCGAAATCGGTGATATACTGGGAGAGGGTGAGGCTGTCGGTGTAGTTGGTGCCCACGGTGCTCACGGTGGTGTTCACAATGGTGTTATAGGTGTTTATGCCTGTAATGTTGCCAAGGCTGCTGGAGCTTGTTGAGGAGACGCGGTCGGGGCCGCCGCTCCTCTGCCATGATGAGGTGAAGCTGATCTGCGGGTAATAGGCGGACATGGTCTCTCCCACGACAGCCTGCGCAGCCTTTATCTGGTCTTCGGCGCTCTTCAGGTCAGGGCGGTTCTCAATCGCCAGGGAAAGGCACTCCGCCAGGGTCAGGGGCCTTGCAGGCCCTCCAGGAACAGGGGGAGGCTTGATTGAAGGCACAGTTATGGGCGCTGTATCAAGCCTGGATTCCGGCGGTTTTTTCGGCTGTGCCGAAGGCAGGGGCTGCGGTGATGGATCCTGCTGAGCTGAAACCGACGGGGCGCCTGCGAGAAATGCCATGGCGGCAATGATGAAAAGGAAAAATGTTATTACACGCACCACGTTTACAAGCTTTCGGGCCGGGCTTAGTCTTGCATTGCAGGACGAGAGGGTATTCTCAGTCACCAAGTGAAACTCCTGCTTCTGCCTCATTTGCTGCAATATTTTACAGGGCCTTATTCCTCTTTCGGGTAAAGAAAAGAAGACAGGGGGGCTGCCCCTGTCTTAATGCATGGCCCGTTTTGAGTGATGAGCCTCGCTAATCGCGGAATATGACTGTCTTTACGGGGAGATGTTTATAGCCCGCATAGCCGTCGGGGTCCCTGTCAGGCGCCACGTTGCCCGGCGCGCGGTGGTAATAGTAGATATAGGCATTCAGGTCGGAGGTGGTGTAGGTGGAGCTGCTTTTTGCATAATAATAATTCATCACCGAGTACTCAAGCTTGGGATTTGTGACGCCAAGCGAGGCAAAAGGATGGGTGAATCCCGTTGCGTGGCCCATTTCGTGGCGGAGGGCCTCCTGGAGGTCCATGGTGCGGCCTGCGTTCCTTATATGGGCGAAGCCCCCCACTATGACATTTCCCTGGCCGCTCCATCCACCTTCGCCCTGGGTGGTGCCCGTGATAGTGTCGCTCCAGTATATGGCGATAGTGTTCTGGCCGATGATCCCCGCATCCGATACGGTATTGCGAGGGTCATCCTCAGGCCTTCCGTTGTACACCTCGACGGTTGTGCCGGAAAAATAGCTGTTTGCAAGGGTGAAGAACTCGTTCTGGAGCCAGCTCTGCGTGGTGGTGATATCAGCCTGGCTCACTGCCGATGTGCCTCTTGAGAGGGTATTATAGATCACGATGGCAGTGGGTTTTGTGTTCCAGCGCATCGACGACTGCCCCTGGCCCCAGCAATATGCTCTGAGCATGTCCGTATTGTACGTTGAAGCCACTACCGATACATCCTGGGAGGCGTTGGTCACATTCACCGGGAAGCTCCTGGTGACAATTGAACCCGATGAGACGGTCATCCTTGACTCACCTGTCCCCCCGGGGGTCATGGAATAAACTCCCGAGGTGTTGCTCTCGGTGCTCACGCTGTTGACGTTTACTGTGGCAGCGCTCATCGAGGTTCCCGAGAAGATATCATAGACTCTCCCCGTGAGGGTGCCCGTTGCAGCCGTATAGATGTTGAGGGAGGCGGAGTTACTTGATGTCCCTGCCGCCGTCACCACTTTCACACCCACCGTTCCCGAGGCCAGAGCAGTAGGTACGGCGCAGGTGATCTGGGTATCTGCCCATGTGAGCGTCGTTGTCTGCGAGACAGAGCCGAAGGTTACAGAGCCCTTGGTGGTCCCGAAGCCTGACCCTGTAATGGTCACCGTTGTTCCTGCTCCCTGCTGCACGGAGTTCGGCGTAACTGTCGTGATGGTGACGCCGGTCTGCTGCTGCTGCTGGGGCGTGATGGTATTTGCCGTAGACTGTGTCGATGATGAGCTTACGGTACCCGCAGCGGAGACGACATTCACCATGGTGACATAATTCTGCCCCACCGTGAGAGCGGGCACGATGCACTTTATCTGGCTGTCGCTCCAGGAGTTGTAAATTGTGGCGTCAGTCGATGTGCCTCCATCGGCGGTGCTTACGAATCTCACAGTGCTCTTGTCGCTGTCCCTGGCGCCTTTCGAGGCGCCGAAGCCGCTTCCTGATATGGTGCATTCTGATCCCACGGGTGGGTTCGCCGGCGTTATCGAGGTGATAGTCGGTGTAGCCGTAGTGGTTCCGCCTCCGCCGATGTATCCGCCGGAGGCGCTGCTCCCGCCTCCCCCCCCGCCGCAGCCGGGGAGGGCAAAGACCGCCAGAAGCACCAGGGCAAGAATGAAGAGAGTGACGCGCTTTGAGATCATGTTCTTCCTCCTTGGCATTACTGATGAGGGAAGCTTTACGAAGGCGCTCCAGGCCCGCTGCTTCCCACACCTTTAAGATTTTACATCTTCGGCTCACTTCCTTCTCCAGGAAAAGAGATTCATCGTCATCTCAAGAGAGGAAATTAACGATTTCCCTCAAATCACTCATGTATGATTGTCCCCATCGGCGACATCAACGAGAGAAACCGCACTCCCTATGTGAACTGCACTTTCATCGCGGTGAACGTGCTTGTGTACCTCTTCTTCATCGCCGGCCCCGAGCTCCGCCTGTGCCCCGATTATGAGACAGTGGTCAAAACCTGGGGCTTCATCCCGGCCCACGCCGCGCTTCTCAATGCCTTCACAAGCTGTTTCCTTCACGGGGGCTTTTTTCATCTGCTGGGAAACATGATCTTTCTCTGGATTTTCGGCGATAATGTGGAAGATGCCATCGGCCATATCGGCTACGCCCTTTTCTACCTGGCCGGGGGAATTGGCGCCGCTTATTTCCATGGGGCCCTCGTGGCCGGGACCGCTGCCGCGGGACTGCCTGCCATCGGCGCCTCGGGCGCCATCTCTGCCGTGATGGGCGCTTACCTGGTGTTCTTCCCCAGGAATAAAATCGTTTACTGGTACCTTATCTGGTATACTTCCGGGACCTTCAAGGTGGCCTCAGGGTGGGCCATAGGGTTCTGGTTTGTCATGCAGTTCGTGTCCAATTATTTTGAGAATGACAGAACCTTTTCCGGAGTGGCATACGGAGCCCACCTGGGAGGGTTCATCCTGGGGGCAGTCGTGGGGGGAGTGCTCCTCATCTCAGGGATTGTGAAGGGAAAGTGGGACCGCAACGAAGATCCCCAGTACTGGTAAAAAAGGAGCCCATGCCATGAGAGCTATTATCAGAGCATGCCATTTCAGGTTTTTCCCGGTGATGGTGATTTTCAGCGCCATATTCATGGTGTCCCTTGCCGGGCAGGCCTCTGCAGGATCAGGGACCGTGGACAAAGGCGTTATGAATTTCTCCATTCTCGTCGATGACGCCGTGCCCTATGACAGCACCGTGGGAAACACTTCGCTTGACAGGATAAAAACCTGCATCAAAAACACTTCAGACTATCTCTATACCGCCACTTACAAGCAGAATCGCCTCGGGAGCGTCACCATAATTGTGCCGGCCTCGTGGCCTTCCATAGCGGGGGCTCTTGACGTGGGCACCTTTGCCCTGGATAAAGTGGATATCAAGATGCCCGACAGCGACATAGGCGATGCCGTTCCCGATGGCTTCGGCGCCGCGGGGCACATCAATTTTGGCTACAAGAACATCACTGATTCCTCGGCCAGGGTGGTGGCCTCCATGCTCACCCATGAGTTCGGTCACTATGCCTACGGGCTTTACGATGAATATACGAATATTGTCCAGAAGGGTAATCCGCCCAAATGGTACCTGGTCTTCTGCGACAGCAACGGGAAATGGCTGAAGTGCACGAAAGAGGCGGAATGGGAGACCAGCGTGAAGGAAGTTCTTTACGACAGTGCGAGCTACTCTGTCAAAAAAGCCACAAGCCCCGACACCAACCATTCCTCCATCATGTGGTATCCCTATCTCAGCCCCATCACCTCATTCTGCTACGGTGATCACTACCCGGAGCCCAATAATGATCAGAACCTCAATCACAAGAGGCAGTCCTGCTGGCATGTCATGGCAACGAAGACCAAGTTCTCCCTGAAGCTTCCCGATGACAAGACTCTCACGGCCATTACCTATCAGGAGCCCACCTTCACGGTGCTCCAGCAGAAGAAGAAAAGGGCAGCGGGATTTTCCCTTGAAGGGGCTACCGATCTTCAGCTTTATGAGTATCCAAGGCCGGTGCGCATCGTAGCCTGCCTTTACAGAAATGGAACGCCGGTGTCGGGAGCCTCGGTGAGTGCCACAGTCACCGCGCCGGACAGCACTGCATCGACTCTCCCCCTGGGCGACGGCGGCCTCATGGGAGATTCTTTTCCCCTTGACGGAACTTATGAAGGCTACTTTGTGGATTTCAAAGGAGATGGCGCTTACCAGGTCTCCATAAAGGCGAATAACGATCAGCACAGTGCTTACGAGGGCATTGCTTTCTCCGATGTGAAGCCGCCGATTTCTTCCTCCGTGAGCCTGAAAGAGCGCCTGACGCCAATCACCGACGACTTTTCATGCGAGGTCCAGGCCGATCCCTTCAATGTGTCAGGCTATCTCACCAAGGACCTTATTCCTCCCGGACCGGTGGAGAATTTCAACGGCCAGGGCCTCTCCGACGGCACGGTGAAGCTTGCCTGGATTGCGCCGGGAAACAACATGTATGAAGGCAGGGCTTCATCCTATGAAATGCGCTACTCATCGGCGCCCATCTCGACTGATGCCGAATGGGCAGGCGCCGCGCCTCTTGCGGGTCTCCCCGTGCCGGGGAACCCCGGCGACACCCAGGAGTACACCACGCCCCTCTTTGCCGGCGGCTCGTATTACTTTGCCCTCAAGGCCTCAGACTCCACAGGGGCTTCTTCAGAGATGGCCGTACTGGCCGTCGATGTGACCGCATCCTCCGAGTGGGGCACCAATATGCCTGTGTTTACCCAGCCGGCATCATCGTCAGGGGGCTCATGCTTCATCGCCACGGCCGCCTACGGGTCACCTCAGGAGCCTCACGTGACGGCGCTCCGGCAGTTTCGCGACAGGGTCCTGCTGAAAAATGCCCCCGGGAGGCTCTTTGTGGCATTTTATTATGCATTGTCACCGCCGGCAGCGCGCATTGTCGCCTCTTCTCCTATGCTCAGAGCTTTTGTGCGCTGGCATCTCGGTCCCATTGTGGCAGCCGTGCGGCATCCCTGGGCTGCTCTTGTTCTCATGTCCGCAGGGAGTCTCTGTCTTGGAGCGGTGATAGCGGTGAAAAGGAAGACGGGTCCCCGGCCAGCTCGGCGCCGGTGATGCGCATCGTGATGGCGTTGTGATTTACCGACACAGTGAGCCTTTCTCTTTTTGCCCTTTTCAGGGTCTCACTGATGGCCTCGTCGCCCGGCATGAGCCAGTACCATGAGGCTCTCCTGCTGAAAGCCACGGCGGTGCGCTTTTCGCCGGGGCGCTCCACCATGCTTCTCACCGTGTCATGAAAATTTACCGAGATATCGTGAACCATGGTATTTTATCCTCCCTGCCATAAGGTTTTTTGCTGAAAGACACAGATATTATGGATCCTGGAATCCCCAGGTCGTCAGGACTGAAAAGGGGAAAGCCAACTTAAGACGCAAGGGCGCCTTCCGCTCTCTGACCCGCCTGGTGATTCCCGCGATACCCGTCCTTTATCTGTTTCAGAGCCTTGAGATATATGCGGTTGACCCGCCGGGCGTCAAAAAGGTTCTTTTCAAAGGCCTCCCGTGAGAATTCCCTCGGTCCTGGCGGTGAAATGGCATCATGGAAAGGGATGCCGTATTCATCGGCATAGGTAAGGTCAGCATTCACGGGGAAGGTTCCGTCCCAGAAGGAGGCGAGCCACTCATCCGGGGCCAGGGGCTTTGCAGGGTTCACCGCGGGGTCGATTACCCAGGCTTTTACTTCTCCGGAGCTTTCGTCAGCGGCAAAAGAGAGTGCAGCCACGTGATACCACCAGGCTCCGGCGGTGAATTTACCCTGCGCCTTGAAGGAGTTCCATCCGTCTCCATCATCGGCGACAGAGATGAAGAGCTTCCCGCAGTTATAGCCCTTTTTCATGATCATATCGCATGCGGCATGGGCCCTGGCGTAGCACCCGTCAGGGAGATACTCCCAGGGGATGCTCTTCTCCCCTGCAACCGATAGAAATGCTTTCTGGAGGGCTTTTGCTGAGGGGACTTCGCCGTCAAGCCCCGTCACCTCGCTGCGGTTTACAAGGACCAGCATCGATGGGGCGCTTTCTGCCAGGGATTCCTCGCATGCCCTGATGTCTGCAGCTCCCGGCGCATTGATGCCCTGGGGTCTGCCTTTCCCGCGAAGGAGGGAGAAAAGATTCCCCTCCTCGAAAGAGAGAGATTCTTCCCGGGGGCAGAGCGCCCTTCCCTGTTTTTCTGAAGAGACATCACCGTTGTTTTCCGGGCCTGAGGCTGCCGGAAGTGATTGAGAGCATTTCAGTGACCTGGTGCTCTCCAGCGTGACTGAGTCATGCTCCCCTGGAACAGAAATCTCCTCTTCCCCATGGCATTCCCGGGGTACCCATCTTTCAGGACCGGGCGGAGGGAGGATTTTCGTCGGTGCAGTGCTTATTCTCATAGGATCTTCCCCTTTCATCGAGTGGTGCCTTCACCTCTTACGATACCACTGCCATGTTAAGGGAGGTGGCTTAAAAATGTTACTAATCTTGGAGAAAGTCTTAACAATTTGTGAACGGCAGGGCCGGGCCTCTCCGGAGGATGGACACGGAATGGCCCATCAAATCTCAATTTCCAGTTGAGCCCGCAGAGCGTCCATTTGGGGTTTTAGTATTCCATCTGGTAGGAATCGGAGGGAAAAGAACGAAGCATTCATGAGACAAATATCACGATGGCAGCAGCCAGAGAAGAAAAATCAGGAGGTGGACAGTATGGATCTGATCATTACCAACGGGCGCCTGCGCCACAGGGAGGGGAAATACGACATAGGCATAGAGAAGGGCGTGATAAAGAAGATTGCCAAGAGCGGCACCCTCAAGCAGGAAAAAAAGACAGAAGTCATTGATGCCCGGGGAAACCTTGTCACGGAGTCATTCTGCAATGCCCACCTTCACCTCTGCAAGGTGTACACCCTCCAGATGCTCGACGAGAAGGCCCTGAAGTCCTATCATGGCTCCGACATGGGAAGCGCCATGACGGCCATCGAGCTTGCAGCCCGTGTGAAGGAGAAGTACGATGAAAAATGGATCATAAAAAATGTCCGCCAGTGCCTGAAGCATGCGGCAAGAAACGGCAACCTGCATATAAGGGCCTTTGCAGATGTTGACTCCAAGGCGAAGCTGGAAGGAATCAAGGCCCTTCTCAAGGCCAAAGAGGAGTTCAAGGGAGTGGTGGACCTCCAGGTCGTGGCATTTCCCCAGGACGGCGTGGTCCGTGAGCCCGGCACCGTGAAGCTCATTGATGAGGCGATGAAGATGGGCGCCGATGTAGTCGGCGGTATCCCCTGGATAGAGTTCACCGAAGCTGATGAGCAGACCCATATTGACGAGATGATGAAGCTCGCGAAAAAATACAAGACCGATATCTCCATGCTTCTCGATGATGCCGGCGATCCCGGCCTGAGAACCCTCGAGATGCTCGCCGTAAGCGCTCTCAAGAACGGGTGGGAGGGCCGTTGCCTGGCCCATCACTGCAGGGCCATGGCACTTTACCACACTCCCTATTTCAAGAAGATCTCGGCCCTTCTCAAGAAGGCGCAGATGGGCGTCGTGAGCGATCCCCACACGGGCCCCCTCCATGCGAAGGTGAAGGAGCTCCTCGAGGAAGGGAACCTCGTGTGCCTCGGCCAGGATGACGTGGCCGATGCCTACTATCCCTTCGGCCAGAACAGCATGCTGGAAGTGGCGTTCCTTAACGTGCACCTTCTCTGGATGACCACTTTCCCCGAAATGGAGAAGATCTATGACATGGTCACCATCGACGCCGCAAAGTGCATGAATGTAAAGAATTTCGGCCTTGCCGAGGGGAAGGACGCGCACCTGGTGGTGCTCAACGGCGAGAGCGTCTATGAGGCCCTCTGGTACCACAGGGAGCCTCTCCACGTCATAAGCCACGGCAAGCTTGTCGCCAAGGAGGAGGCTCATGGCAAAGTGAAGGTCATGGCATAAAGACTGGCTTTCCTGAAGACAGTGAGGTGCACAGGGCCGTTCCATCAGCCCTGTGCACTTTTTTTATTGCTATTTCATCATCATGAGCACCGTAAGGGCGGCCCCTATAAGAGTCACGATGGCGCCGCCGCCAATGGCCCAGAAGAGCGTATAGCTCACCATCACGTTTCCCTCATAGGTGAAGCTCTGGAGGTCGATGAGCTGCGAGATGGACCGCCTGAACCATCCCCTGGCGATGCCCTCCTTGTCAACAAGCTTTCCCGTTTTCGTCATGCCCACTATCAGGTTTCCGATTGGTCCCCAGATGCTCTCATAGTTGAGCATGATGAGGCACCCGGACCTGTCCTGGATGGTGAAATCCTCGGATACCTGGCTCCCCGAGTCAGCGCGGCCAATGACCCTGCCTTCGACCTCGACGGCGATGCCTCTGAGGGGGCTCGCGTAGGGATTGCACATGAGATCATAGACAGTGGTTTTCTCGAAAGAGGATCCCGAAGGGAAGCGGTAGAGGCCCTTGATTATAAACCCGATGCCTAAGCCCGCGATAAAGAGAAAGACGAGCTTCTCATTGAAGAACATGGGGATGAAGCCGAGAAGGAGGCCGATGAAGGGAGCGAAATAGATGAGGACCTCGAAGGCGAAGTTGCTGTAGAGGCGCTGCTTGTCAATGGCTTTCCCGTAGAGGTCCACGGCCTCGAAGTTGTAGGCGGGTGCGAGGCCGAACTCCCGGGCCGACTCGTTGAGGACCTTTATTCTCTTGCCCGTGAGGGGGTGGGTGGAGTTGATCTCCGCCACGGCGGCCCATGGGTTGTAAAGGTCGAATAAAAATACTTTTTCCACGCCGATTATCCTCGTGGCTTCTTTTTCCGCCACAGCCGTCGCCGAGGCTTTCTGGACGCCGCCCAGGGAGTCGGCGGCTTTGAAATCGTAAATGCCAAGGGCTCTTGTGCTCGCAAGGAGCCTTTTTGTCTGCTCCGTGTCGGGCTGCTCGGCGATGCCGTATGCAATCTTGACGAGGGCTGACGAGAGGGCGTTGGGATTTTTCGTCTCCTCGGCGGCGAACCTGTCAGCAAGGTACTCGCGGGTCCTCGAGAGGTAGAGGAGAAGGTATGAGCCTATGAAGTAGAAGACATAAGCGACGAGGCCTATGAGGGGGAGAAAACTTTTGTCATTGCTGCTGCTCCGCGAGCGGCTCCTGGCGAGGATCACATAGAGCTCGTAAAGGATCTGCAGCAGCGTCGAGGCCACCGTCATCACGATGAAGTCCCTGTTGACTATGTGCCCCATCTCGTGGGCGAAGACCGTCTTTGACTCCTCGGTGTCCAGGTAGTTGAAGATGCCTTCGGAGACGACGAGCCTTGAGTTGTTCGGCACGGAGCCGTAGCAGAACGCCGTGGGATTGAGGTCATTGATGATGCGCAGCGACGGGATTTTCACCTTGTGCCTCTCGCAGACTTCCCTCAGGAACTGCGCCACGCCTTCATTTTTCCCTGCAAGGTCATCGAGAGAGATGACCTTCGATTTATAAACCCAGGAGAGCATCAGGTCCTGGAGCGTCGGGGCCAGGAGCCACATGATGAAATTGATGGCAATCGTGAGGCCGATCATGAGCCAGGCGTTGAGTGACCCTGAGAAATAAAGTGCCGCGAGCACGATGCTCGCCACGAAACCGACGAGGACGGTGAGCGTCACCGTTGAAGCGAGAACAAGCCGAGCCTTCATAAGAACCCCCCCTTTTTGTGATATACTATGATTCTACATGAGAGGCGCCCCGGAAGTCAAGGCAGAGAAAAGGGGAAAGGCTTCTCATCTCCGCCTGATCAAAAGAGGCTGTGCCAGAAGGAGATGAAGAGCTCCATCCTTTTTTTCAGCGAGGCGATCTCCAGGTATTCCTTATCGGTGTGCCAGTTGTCGCCGACGGGGCCCACTCCGTCGAGGGTAGGGATGCCGAGGGCAGCAGTGAAGCAGCCGTCGCTCCCGCCCCCTCTTGTCTTCTCCACTATGGGATGGTCAATCTCCCGGGCGAGGCCCTCCAGGATCGAGGCAAACCTGAGGCACTGGGCATTGGGGACCATGGGAGGCCTCATTATTCTCACGTCAAGATCCGTTTTTGCCGTTTCGCCGTAACGGTTCCGCACGTAGGGGGTCGCGGCGATCTTTTTGAATTGTTCAATGAGCCTTTCGGCCTCGCCTGGAGTCTTGAAGCGGAAGTCCACATTGAAGCGCACCCACCCGGGGACGACATTTTTCCTTGTATCCCGGAACTCCAGGTCGCCTGCGGCGCTTACTGTCGTCCCCTCGTCGTAGTCCGTAAGCTTCTGAAGCTCTATGACCTTGTATCCCAGCTCTTCGAGGGCATTGACGCCCTTTTCGTGATCGGTGCCGGCATGGGATGACTTTCCCGTCACCGTGAAGGTGGCAAGCCCCGCCCCTCTGCGCTGGTATACGTAAGTGGTGGTTTTCTCATCGACACGCTTCCCTCCCTCGAAGACCATCACGAGGTCGTGGGAGCGTGCCTGCTCCTCGATGGCATGCCGGGAGCTCTGCGAGTGGATTTCCTCGTCTGAGTTGAAAAGGACAGTGACAGTGCGGTCATCAAGTTTTCCCAGCTCGGCAAGGTAGCGGAGGGCAAAGGTCACGAGAGCAATTCCCCCCTTCATGTCGCTCACGCCAGGCCCCCTGAGCCTCTCTCCCTCATAGAAGACCTCCTTGAAGGGATGTGTCACGTCAAAGGCGGTATCCATGTGGCCCAGGATCATCACTCTTGGCCTCAGGAATCCCCTGCGTGAAGCAAGAAAATGATTGCCCTCGAGCTTCTGCGTGGTGAAGCCCGCTTCCCCGAGGGAAGAGGCGCAGGCCTCCATGACCTGAGAGATGCCCTCCCTGTTGAAGCTGCCGCTGTTAATGCCGGCAATCCTGACGAGGAACGAGAGGGCCTCATGGTGGTAAAGATCAAGTTTTTCAAGGCGGGGGACGGTGAGCATGGGGGCACCTCCTTGTACAAAAAAACCCGGGCATGCCGGGATTACTTGATGCACTATAGGTAAATACCTTTAAGCCTTTTTTTCGCTTTTCGCTTTTTTGTCCTTGGTCTTTGGCTTCTTTTTCTCTTTCTTAGCAGGACCCTTTTCCTTTGCCATGGCCTCAACTCCTTTCTCAAGAGTAGTTCTGTGCATCTCAGAGAATCCCTTCTCCCGTGCCTGCCATGCCTCTCCAACTGTTAACTTTTCTGCAATACCTGCCTGCGCTTTTTGTGGTATAATACTGTCCGAGGTGATATGTACATGGATTCACTGCAGCGCATTACCAGCCCGTCACAGCCAAAGCCTCAGACAGGGACCCCTGCCTTTCCCGGGAGGAAGATGATCTACCACCATTATCACAAGGATAAAGGCCACGGCTCATAGAATACGCAAGGGCTTCTTCTTCGAAAGGTATCCCCCATGAGAATCGATCTCCATGTGCATACCACGGCGTCATCCTGTTCCGCCTTTACGCCTCTGCAGCTTGTCCATGGTGCGCGCTCGGAAGAGGCTGCCGTCGTGGTCACGACCAATCATGGCGATTCCCTGGGTGACAGCGACTACCTCAGGGAGGAGCTCGGCAAACACGGGATCCTTTACTTCCCTGCAATGGAGATTACCACCGAATGGGGCGATTTTCTCCTCTTTTCTGAGCACCTTGACGAGTTCCAGCATATCATGCGCTTTCCCGTCGTATCTCTTCCCGATCCCGCGGTGGCCGTCATCTGGGCCCATCCCTTCGAGTTTTTCACGGAAGAGCATGTGCATGAGATCAAATACGACGTAGCCCCTTATATTGATGCCATCGAGGCGATCAACGGGAAGTGCCTGCGAAGCCCCTGGATGAACCAGATGGCCATGGATCTCTCCAGGGAGCTTGAAAAGCCCATGACGGCAGGCTCTGATGCCCATTCGGCAAAAAATTTCTTTCTGGTCTGGACAGAATTTCCTACTCCCATAGAAACTTACGCGGACTTTGTGAAAGCCCTCAAGCAGGGGAGTTTTTCCATCCCCCGGGAGGCCAGGGGCTCCGGGAAGTCATTCGGCAGGGAGTGAGGCTCCTTTACCCTCCCGCTGTCATTGAGAGAGACCAGGCCGGAATATACTACGAGGCTGTCAACAGTCATTTCGTCGCTGGAAAGGACCGGGAGGTCCGGCATGAGCTGGTCGGTGAGGCGCTTCAACGAGGGCCTGAGGGCTGGCTCAGTGATGAGCACCACGGGGTGCCCTGCTTGTGCGAGCTTTCTGACCGCGCCTGCCAGTGCGAGCAGGAGGTCCCCCTTTGTTTCAGGGTCCAGCGCGAGGTATGAGCCTTCGCAGGTCCTGCAGAGATGGTGAAGGAGGTAGTCCTTGATTTCATCATCAAGGAAAAGGGCATGGAGCGTGCCGTCGCTGTCCCGGCAGCTGCAGCAGACAGCCTTCTTCATGGCGAGCCGGCCGAGCTCGGCAAGAGTTTCGGGATCTTCCATCCTGTTACAGGCGATGATGTTCATGAGGGGCTTGATTTCTGCTATGGGGAGCCCTTCCCAGAGGAGGTTCTGAAGAGTCTTCTCCACCTTTTCCACCGTGATACTGTCTCTTTTTACGGCCCTGGCCAGCTCGGGCCACTCGTTGCTCCCATTGCTGATAAGATCTGTCACATGTGACCGGTCCAGAAGGTAGGGGGCATGGAGCAGAATGGCTTTTTCAAGCCTCTTCACAAGGACATCGGCGGGCTCGAGAAGGGTGAGCCCGGCATTGAGGGCTTCATCTTTCCCGGAGCGTTCAATCCAGAGGCCCGGCGAGCTGTCGCAGTGCTCCACCATTCTTATCCCGTCACGCTCCGCCAGGACTTGCACCGGCCCTTTCGCAAGGAGGCGCTCCCCTTCGAGAAAGCCCGCTGCCGCGGTGATACCGTGAATTCTTATTACAAAGGTCTTCTCGGAGAGGGAGCTGCAAGGCAGGAATTGCGCTGCCGGGACAGGGAAGCCCAGCTTCCCTGAAAGCGTTTTAGAGGCCTCGACTGCTTTTGCGGCAAGGCACTGCTGATCCAGGGTAAGGTAAAGATCGGGGTGAAACTCGATGGAGAGAGGCGGCGCCTGAGGTGCGGAAAACTCCTGCACCGCTTTTCCCTGAGGCTCGGAAGGGCCTTTTTCGCTTTGCCCGCCGGTGGCGACATAGGTGGTCACTTTGTCAAGAGCCGCCTTTTTCTCCACCATCTTTCCCATCAGCACGCAGACTTCAGCGGCAAGAAACCAGGGGAGCCTCGAGAATTTCAATATGCCTGTAAGGTCAAGCAGGCCGAGGACGCCGAAGATCACCGCCAGTGAGTAAAACGCACCTGGTGCCGCTTTGGTCTGTTGCTTCACGATGTCCTCACCGAAATTTGCCTTCTCGCACTCTCTTGCTCCCACCACGTTCATGGCGGTGGAAACCAGCAGGGACGATGCCGTGGCAAGCGCCCCGTTACCGATAATATAGGGGATGAGATTATGCAGTGCCGAATGCCACTCCATGTGAGCCAGAACGCCTTTTACTGTGCCTGCCAGGGCTGCGAGCGCCATCACTGCAAGCTCGGCAATCACTGCATATCTCTTGATGTTTGCAAGGCCGTCCATGGATCCGTAAAAATCAGCCAGGCTCTCGATGGCTCTCCTCCTTGCCTTTGCCGCCTCGGCGGTGGCGAGCCCCGAGTGAAAGTCCGCGTCAACGGCCATCTGAAAGCCCGGCATTGCGTCGAGAGTAAACCTCGCGGCCATTTGGCTGATGCGCTCTGAGTGTGACATGATGAAAAGGATTTGTATGGCGGCAAGGGCAATGAACATCAAAAGGCCCGTCAGGGAGTTCCCGGACACGATAAGGTTTCCGCATGAGGGGATTATGGTGCCTGCCGGGCTGGAGCCTCCATGGCCGCAGATGATAGCCCCGGACAGGATTTTCGCGGTTCCTGTCAGGAATACCGTGACCTGGAAAAAGGTGACCAGGAGGGCTGCCGTAGGGAAAAACCTGGTGAAAGCCTGCCACCCCGAGGAAGCGAGGAGCGTAAGGAGCAGAGAGAGGGCAAGGCTTACGAAGATGAGGCTGTCAACAGGGGCCATGTAAATCAGGGCCGGAATGAGCAGAATCAATGCCGTGCAGCATAGGAGCGTCAGAAGAGAGGGGCAGCCGGGGGAGCGGGATGGCGGCATGTGCTTGCGCATTCGTCAAAGAACCTCCTGTGAAATAATGGGGACAGGCTTTCGGCCTCGCAGCAGGTCAGGATCCGGTGTTCAGCCTCTCGCGGAATCTTCATGAGCAAAGGGTTTCATCGTTGAAATATCTGGAGGAATCGATTTTATGAGGCTCTGTCAATTCCGGGAGCCCGGGGCAGTCCCTGAAACAGGGGGAACTCTGCGAAAGGGCACTCCCGGAAGGCCCCCGGAATCCTGAGGCTCAGGGCGTGTTCTGGTGTGTTGAGGCCGGCACGGGAACGGAACCTGCGCACGCCTGCCTGCCTGTGAGGCGTGATTGTTCAGGATGAATAGTACCGCTCAGGAGATAAAGTCTTTGCGGGGCTTCGGGAGGGCTCCCTGGCAGTGAGGGAGGAGCGGGCCTCCCCCGCTTTATTATCTCATAGAGACATTGCCATTTTGTTGCCTCGAGGTAAAAATTCCCTTTCCTGATGTTAAATCTTTGTGAACCGCCATGGGTGGCTCCGGCGCGCCGGAGCGTGAAAACCTTGAAGTGCCGGGATTCCGGGCCGGGCCCTTTACTTTTTTCATAATGTAGTGATAAGTGATTAAGAAGAAGTGTGTACAGAAGAAAGCGAGGGAGTGGCATGGATGTCTATGGAAATGTCACAAGGGTAATCGGCTCGTCAGATGCATCACCCCTCAAAGGCAAGAAGGAGCCTGATGCTGCCGGAAGCGCAACGGGGGCCGAAGCCTCGGATGTCGAGGAACAGCAGTCTTCAGAGGGGATTAAACAGCCCCATGTGAAGGGGAAAGCCCTCCAGGCATCGCAGCAGTTCGAGGAAAAGCTTATGGACATCGCGGGGCCCGGTGAGCGTGAAGGCAGTGGCGGCGCCGACGAGATCACCCTTCCCATGGGAAACAAGAATGTGACTCTCAAAGGAGTCGATATCATCGACCTTGCCTACAAGAAGCGGGACGAGGAAGAGCAGGCGGCACTGCGCAAGCAGTTCAACAACAGGGTCCGCCGATCGTTCATGAAGGATCTTGGCAACGATCCTGAAAAGCTCGATGCCCTCAGGCAGGCAGGCCTCAATGACACCGACATCCAGATGATGCAGAACGGCAAGGTGCCCCCGGGATTCCAGGTGCACCACAAGCTCCCTCTCGATGACGGCGGTACCAATGATTTTTCCAACTTTGTGCTCATCAGGAATAAGCCGGCCCACCAGGCGATAACCAACTACCAGACGCAGCAGATAGAAGGCATGCCCGACGGCACTGACGAGGTGAGGCACATGGAGTGGCCCATGCCCAGGGGCTTCATCTATCCCCCCGACCCCTCCTACGTGACGGAAAGTCCCCGCTCCCGGTAGGGAATATGGATCTGCGCGGAGTATATTAAAAGTATCGCCCCGGCGATACTTTTACTTTTAAGGAGAAGGCCATGTATGAGGAACTGCTCACGCCTATAAAAAAGGATCTCGAGAAATACGGCTACAGGCTCCAGCAGCCTGCCATGGAGGCCGAGATAAAGCTCCTGGAGAGCAATGCAAAGAAGGAGCTCGGCGCCGCGCTCCCGCCTGAATATATCTCGCTGCTCTGCGAGGTGAACGGCCTGGACTATAACGGCTTCGTGTTTTACGCGACCCACACGCTGAATATCACCGGCTTCGAAGACCGTACCATCGAAGGCTTTGTCGAGGCCAACATGGCCTTCCGTGATGTGGACCGCTTCAGAGATTTCCTGGTCTTCGGCGGCGACGGCGAGGTCCTATACGTGTACCGGCTGAGCGCCAAAAAGTATCTCTCCATCGACGCCGTGGCCCTTGACGAGGCCGATCCCTACGGATCCTTCAGGGAGATGCTCCAGGGAGCCATAGATACCCACGCGTGAAGGAGAATTCCAGAAATCAGCGCTGCGACGGGATGGGTTTCTTTCTGTAAATGAAGATATCCAGCCCTTTAAACTCTGCTTTTTCCTCGAGCCTTCCATATTCCGAGAGCCTCTCCAGGACTTCGGGCGCCGCTTCTCCCGCTTCCTTGCTGGGGATCTGGGTTTTCATCGGAACCGAGTGAACAAGGAAAATCCTTGGCGAGGAGCAATAGCGCGGGATCTCTTCAGGGAAGCTCAGCATGTGGAGCTGTGCCCGGGCGGGAGTGCAGTAATAGAGGAGAGGCATAAAAACGAAATTGTCGTCAATAAGCACCGTGTCCTGTGCCTCCAGGCGTGAATCCAGGTATCCGCGGATCCCCCTGAAATCCTTGATCCCTTTCATGCTCTGCAGAAAATAGTTCTTATATCCGGGCTCGGTATATTTCCCGTAATACTGGGCAAGGGAGAGCCCATAGACAAGAAGGATCAGGCCAAAGACAGATGCCTGCAGGGATGAGGGCTTCAATGAGCTCAGCGCAAGAGAGGCCAGCAGAATGAGAGCAGGGATGATGCTTATGAAATAACGGTCCACCAGCATGCTGCGGCTCAGAGACATCACTATGGCAATGGAAAAAGGAATGGCAAACCATGCAATTACAAAAGCTCCCTTTTTCCCCCTCCTGAGCGCCTGGATTACTCCCACGATGATGATAAGCAGGATGAATGGCGCGCACCACTCACGGTTTATCCAGGGATAAAGCAGGTTATTGTGAAGCTGAAGGACGGTGAAGTTCCAGTTCACAAAGAGCGTGGCCAGGTGTGGAAGGGTCAATGCCGGCATCCAGTCCGCTATCCCCCCGGAAACGACAAGCGCCCTCTGATGGAGCAGCAGAGGCAGCATGGCAAAAGCCCATAGAAGCAAAAGTGCCTGTATGGTGAGCCACCGCTTTACCTTCTCCGTGTTCTGCCGGTAGTAGAGGAAAAAAAACAGATTCTCAAAGAGTATCAGGAAAAATGAGTAATAGTGGCTGTTCATGTTAAGGAGGGTGGAGAATCCATAGAGAACTGACCACACCCGCTCCTCTCTCTTCTCTTCAGCTTCACAGAAGCGCCAGAAGCAGTAGAGTGAGAGAAGGGAAAAAAGGAGATGAAAGCTGTAGTTGCGGGCTTCCTGGGAATACGCGACAAGAAAGGGTGAAATGGCGGCAAGCGCCGAGGCATAAAGCCCTGCTCTGGATCCGAAAAGTGAGCGCGCAAGGAGAAAGAGGACATAGACGGAAGCGGCTCCCGCCACTACCGAAGGGAGCCTTACCATTGCCTCGTCCCTCCCGAGCCTGAGCCATGCTTTCATAAAAAGGGGATAGAGAAGAGGGTGGGGATCGGGAGCAATCTGCGAGAGCGAATCATTGAGGATATTGGGGATGGAAAGGAGTCCCTTGAGAAGGCTGAGAGCCTCGTCAAACCAGAAATCCTTGGTGCCCAGATCATAAAGTCTCAGGGCTGCCGCGGCAATCACAATGACTGCGAGAAAGAGGCCCTCTCTGCGCGATGCAGTCCCGGTATTCTGGGTATTCATATCGTGAGATTCTCCGTATTCTGCCATATGCCAAGCAGCGAGCGGCCGAAGGAATAGCGAAACAATGGGTCAAGAGCCTTTGAGAGAGGCACAAAAAATCTGTCCCAGGTCCTCACCTGCTTTTCTGATGGCATTTTCTGCCTCGCGAGCAGCCTGTTTCCCAGCAGGAGCAGCACGCCGGTACAATCCAGATATTTCTCCATGAGGCATTTCATCCCCGGGGGCAGCAGCGACCTCATCATTTTTCTGTCATAGCGCCTGAAATGCCCTATCTCCCTGTCAAATGGCGAGTACAGCCATTGCAGGGCAGGGGCAAGGATGATGAGAGATCCGCCGGGTGCGAGGTGAGAGAGTGCCAGGCCGACCTCCTCCTGGTCATTATCAATGTGTTCAATCACGTCAATATATAATATGGTGTCAAAGGTTTCTTCGGGCTTCAGATCCGCCAGGATGCCCTCTTTCACCTGGCAGACAGGGGGAATTTCACCTCTCCCGATGGTTTCCCTGAGGAGAGCTGACAGCGAGGGATCGGGCTCAAGGCACATCCAGCTTTTCTGCGTTCCATCGCAGAGGTATCTCGTGGTGCCACCCATACCGGCGCCCACTTCCAGGACCCTGCCCCGCAGGTGAGGGCCTGCAAAGCCCTTCAGGTAGAGTTTCCAGTTCCTGGCGGCACTGAACAGCGCGAGTTCCTGGCCTGTATAGTCTGGTGAAGTCATTTCCTGAAAAGTGTTTCCCTGGCAAGAATAAAAGACTGGTATTCCCTTTTTGGAAGAAAGCATGCCAGATTCCTGCTGTGCAATATCATGAACACGAAAAACATGGTCATGGTAAGTGACTGCAGCAGAATCACCGAAAAGGTGGCTGCAAGGTATGAGGCCCATCCAGGGATCGCCAGGTCGGTGCAAAGCCTGATGAAAATGACGATGATAATGGCAAGAAAGCTGAGCAATGCGACTATAAGCATGGCGATAAGGGCGCGGATACCGATAATTTCCCCGTGCACCGAGATTGCGCTGAGCCCATGCAGCATCAGCGATACGAAGTTCATCTGGGAGCTGCCCCTGTAGCGCCGCCCCCTGGCGGTTTTTACTGTCCTGTAAGGAAACCTGGCCTTTATCACGCTCGCAGGATAGTTGTTCCAGAGCTCCGCGACATTCACGAGGCGCTCGAGGGCTTTACGGGGAATTACGCTGAAGTTCCCGAAGCTCAAGGCTGTTCCAGTCAGGAGGAAATATATCTTCTTGAAGAGATGGTAAAAGATTTTGAAATGGAGGCCTTCAGAGCGCTTCCCCCGTGCCGCGAACAGTATCGTCTCCCCCGCTGCCGCTTTTTGTTCAGCAATAAGCTTTGGCACCTCTGCCGGATCGTCCTCGCCGTCGCCATCCATGACTACTACGGAAGTATAATCTTTTCTTTCGCTCACAAAGGAGAGGGCTATGGCCAGGGCGCGCTGGTGCCCGAGGTTGCGGTTCAGCCTGAGAATATCCACCTGTTCCAGAGCGTAATAAGTCGTATCTTTGGTAAAAAAAGCCCCGCTTGCGAGAGAGGATCCGTCATCAACAAGGAGGACCTCGGCGGAAATGCCCTCCCCTGCAAAGGTATCATCGAGTTTTTTAAGGAGAATTGCCACAGACTCCCAGTCATTGTAGACAGGGATGACGACCACACAAAGCTCTTTTTGAGCTTCGGGAGCTTTCGGCTGATTCATATCAAGATTATATCAGATATTTCCCCTGAGATCCAATTGCCCGCTTTCTTCAGGGCGCTCCCCCCGGGGACTGCTTTCACCGGGAAGAATGCCCGCCAGAAAGGAGTTGCCTGTGCAAGCCCGTCCATGTTGTGCCGGAAAGTTCACAATTTGTTTACAGAGCTCCCTGGACTGCCATGCTATAATATAAGCAGGATAATCTATCTCTTTGAAGGGCTTATGGATCCACTTAAAAGCTCCTCGTTATCTTATCTTTCAGCAGGCAGAATTGCAGAAGGGCAGGGGACAGCCGGACCTCCTGCAGTGAAGGCGCCTCCGCCAGAGAGCGCGCCTCCTTTGCCGGTGCAGGGTGATGATGTTTCCCTCTCCGCTCCCGTGCCCGAAAAGAGGGAACATCAGGCGGCTCCGCAGAAGAAAAGCGCCCCCCCGCCGGAGCGCAAGGCTCCCGCGGCAGACATCTTTGCCCTCACTCCCGGTGTTTCCGAAGGGAAAGTGGCGGCCTCGCCGCACCAGACCTCCCCGTCCGGCAACGCCCCGATGACTCTATTCATGGAAGATCCCTCGCTTGCGGGCCATCTGGCTCAAGGGACCGAGATCCCAGCACCCCATGGACACCCTGCAAAGGATAAGAAGCCTGCCGGCGAGGCGAGAATGCAGAGACTCCTTACCAAGGTGGAAAAGGAAAAAAGCGAGTACGGACTCTCCATGCAGGCGCCCTGTCCCGATGATGCCGTTTCACATCTCAGGTCGCAGGTGGAGAATGATCTGGGTACCGCCCTTCCTGACGATTATGCAAGGTTCCTTTCCAGGACCAACGGCCTCGATCACAACGGCCTCACCATTTTCGGGAGCCGGACGGCTCCCATTGCAGGTTATGATGACAGGGAGATCGAGGGGGTCGTGGAGGCGAACCGTGACCGCCGCGACGTGGATTCAATGAAGAAGTACCTGGTGGTCGGGGAGTCAGGCGATATGGTGTATGCCTTTGACCCTGAAAAGTCCCGTTATGTGGGCCTTGATTCCTGCTCGCTTGATCACTGCGAATCATACGCATCCTTTGACACGATGCTCAAGGCGGCTTTCGAAGCCAACGCATAAGACAAAAACACCCTCTCCCGGAGAAAGGGTGTTTTTTATTTTCTCTTCTGCCGTCCACACGGGCGGCTTCTCTTCTAGCCTCAGCCGCCGCCTCCTCCGCTGCAGCCTCCGGCCTGCTGCTGGTCGTCGCCGCCGCCTTCCTGGCCTCCCCCGCCACCGCCGCCAAGGATCTTTCCAAGGATTGACAGCCCGAGGTTTATTCCGAAGGCGGCCCACATGGCGCCCGAGCCATCGCCGCCCTGCTGCTGCTGCATTTGCTGCTGCTGGGCAGCCTGGTTGTTCTTCTGCATCTCGTTGGTGAGCGAGAGGCCGTCCTGGCCAAGGCTCGAGGGCTGGGCCTGCGTCCCGCCTGCCGCCTGGGTCTGGGCGCCCGTCTCCCCGATGCCCGCTATATCATACTTATTCCTTAGAGCATTCAGCTTGTCTATGCTGGAAATCAAGTCGCTCATGACGTTACCTCCTGAAGGTGAGTTCCCTTTTTATTATCCCAGATTTTAATGCCCGGTGTAAGAGCCTTCTTGTTAAAATTTCCTGCAGATGTTGAAAAATTGTAAATGGGGACAGACTCTTTTATTAACATGTGCAGGGTCAGGGCCTCCTCTGGTAGAAAGGAGACTCAGACCATGCACCGAAGGGAGAAAGCCCATGAAACACCGCCTCGTCACCTGGAAAGACATTGAAAAACTTGTGCCCCCCTGGAGGCGCGGCGAACCTGAGAAAATTGGCGACGCGCGGATTTTCTCCCTCGAAAGAGTGCCTTCGTGGTCTCCCCACACGGGGCAGCCCCATGACTTCTTCAGGCTCAAGGCGCCCCACTGGGTAAACGTCATAGCTCTCACTCCCGACGGGGGCATAATCCTTGTAGTGCAGCAGCGCCATGGGATTGCCATGGCAACCCTTGAGATCCCGGCAGGCCTCGTGGACCCGGGGGAGGACCCTGAAAAGGCAGCCCTGAGGGAGCTTGAGGAAGAGACGGGATATATCCCCCGTGAAGTGATCCACCTTGGCACCTGCTATCCCAACCCTGCATTTCTCACCAACCTCTGCTATACTTTCCTTGCCAAGGACTGCACTCACACAGGGAGGCTGAGCAGGGATACCACCGAGGAGCTTGAAGTGCTCGTGGTGCCTGCCGAAGAAATTAATTCACTTCTCACTTCAGGGATGCTGGGGAACGCCATGGGCATCGTAGGATTATTCTGGTATGATCTTTACCTCCGCGGAATACCGTGGTGCGGCGACAGGAACATGAGAAACCCCGGCGGAGCAGATGAGTCCGCCAGTGAGCCCGGCAAGAGAGAGTACCATGAAGGGAGCGCTCCCCGCAGGAAGGAGAAGAAACAGTGAGACTTTTTGGCGGCATAGAGGCGGGAGGCACCAAGTTCAACTGTATCGTGGCGGCAGCGCCAGATGATATCAGGGCCGAGCTCAGGATACCGACGACGCTCCCCGGCGAGACGATGAAGCATGTCGCTGATTTTTTCGAGCCGTACCGCGAGGGAATTGCCGCACTAGGCATAGGCTCCTTCGGCCCCCTCGACGCTCACCGGAGCTCTCCAGCCTATGGCTCCATCACTTCAACACCCAAGCCGGGATGGAAGGACGTGAATATCCGCGCCATGCTCCAGCAGCGCTTTCCCGTGCCGGTAGGTTTTGATACCGACGTGAATGCTGCCGCACTCGGCGAAAAGCGCTGGGGTGCCGCTCAAGGCAAAGAGAATTTCATATATCTCACGGTGGGAACAGGGATCGGCGGCGGGGTCTTTGCGGGCGGCACCGTTGTCCACGGCCTCATCCACCCCGAGATGGGCCATATATACATTCCCCACGAGAGAGGCCTCGATCCTTTCGAGGGAGTATGCCCTTTTCACAAAGACTGCCTCGAAGGCCTTGCAACCGGCCCCGCCATGGAGAAGCGCTGGGGACTTCCCGCGGAAAAGCTCCCCGATGGGCATCCCGCCTGGGACCTGGAAGCGGGCTACCTTGCATGCGCCCTGGTGAACTATATAGCCATCCTCTCGCCGGAGCTCATCATCCTGGGAGGAGGCGTCATGCAGAGGGAGAGCCTTTTTCCCCTCATAAGGAGAAAAGTGAGGGAGCTTCTTAACGGCTACATAAGGACGCCCCTTATTGTTGATGAGAACGAGGATTTCATAGTTTCCCCCGGCCTGGGGACCCGTTCGGGCGCCCTGGGCTCACTGGCCCTCGCCATGGAGGCGCTGGGCCTCTAAGTGCTCCCGGTCTTTGACCACGTATTCAGGGAACTTCGGCGGGTAGGGATTCCCGTATTCCGAGCAGCAATACATATGCATGGCGTTTCCGGGGCAGAGGTTTATGCAGCCCAGGCAGAGGGCGCAGGTGCCCCGGGGGAAGGGGTAGCCGTCTTCCCTGGCGCCGAGGCGCTCTGCAGGGCAGAAGCGGATGCAGAGCCCGCACTTCATGCAGCGCCTTTTCCACACATAGTTCCTGTAAATTATGGCGTTGAGCCAGGGGTTATCCAGGAGCATCCCGAGAAAGACCAGGGGGAAAGGGAAAATGGTGACCGCGTTCCCTGCAGGCATACCCCGGGAGAATTCCCCGGCGGCCGTCTCTGCCATTGCCAGGTCTGCCCTGCGGGGGAGAAGGCTGTCGAGGAACCTGTACATGCCCCTCGGGCCAATCCTGAAGGGCACCACATTGAGGGGATAGACTCCCCAGCAGCACCCTTTCACCGTGTAACCCTTGAGCGACAACAGAAGCCATGCAAGGAATCCGGCATTCTCGGGGCCGCCGCCGGCAGTGGAGAGTATGAAGGCCGTCTTGCCTTCGCTGCGCGGAAGGCCTTTGATAAGGTAGGCGAGCAGGGGCCAAGGCATGCGCCACCCGATGACAGGGAAGGCGAGCACCAGGCCCTGGCCGTTGAATTTTGCCCTGAAGCTCTTGTAGTAGTGGAAGCGGTGCACAATCACCTTGATGCCCTTGAGGCTGTCAGTGAACTGCCGTGCAAAATGCCCCGTGTTCCCCGAGTATGAGCACAGGAGCACATCCACTTTCTTCAGGGAAGAGAGGCCGCGGGGCTTATGAATGGCAGTGCACAGGTCAACGGCGAGCATAAAAGCTGAAGCGGCAGTGAAGATATGGTGAAGAAGAGTGAGGCCGCTCCAATACCCTGCCAGGCGGACAATCACCACCATTATAAGGGAGGCCACGGGGACCAGCCTGGCGCCGGTGCGGTGGCCTGTCGTCACCAGGATCATCGCGAGGAGGGGGAGATAAAGGGTCACGTCATCTTGGAAAAAGTATTCCCTGAATATAAGGCACAGCATCACCATGAGGGAGTAGTCAAGCATCACCGAGGGGATGAAGCACGTCATGACAAGGGGTATGAGCCCGAGAGCCATGATGAGAGGGAAAGCCCAGGGGAAGCGGACGAGCGTCGGTGTGCAGCCGCAGATGATGAGGGCAAGGACCCAGGCACACCAGGCCCAAGGTCTTTTCTTCTCTAAGGTGCCGGAAGAAGCCATCATTCTAACTCTTCGTATGCTCGTCTGCCAGTTTCTTTATCTCGCTCTCATATTTCTCATACTCCGGCGAGCCTTCCCTGCTGTAATTGAAATTCTTGTAGAGGCCCGTGAGCCTGGTAAAGAAGTCCCTCGCCTGGTCCTTGTCAGGGAAATCATAACGGCGGGCAATGAGGTCTCTCACCAGGCTGAAGCTCTTAAGCTGCCGATCCCGCTTCATTGCCGCGTCCACTTCATCAAAGGCGTCCTGCTGAAGATAGACCATGTCCAGGAACGTGGATTTCTGCCACGTGATGAAGTCTTCAAGCGTGATTCCCTCTTCGCCGGTGACCTGCATCATCTGGTAGATGGAGTCTCCCTTTACCAGGAGGCCGTGCATCTCCTTGACGCTTTTTGTCCAGTCAGCGCCAAGGTTGGTCCCATACCAGGTTTCAAGCTGGTCAAGGTAGCGGGACCAGGAGATGAGGGGATCAATGGCGGGATAGCAGCGCTTGTATGCCCGATCATAAGAGAGGCCCAGGAAAGTTTTCACCGTGGCCATGGTGGCCTGTGTCACCGGCTCCTCGAAGTTGCCTCCCGCAGGCGACACGGTGCCGATCATCGTGAGGCTGCCGACGGAATTGTCGGGGCAGCGTATCACCCCTGCGCGCTCATAGACGGTCTTGATATTGGACTCCAGGTACGCGGGAAAGGCCTCTTCGCCCGGGATCTCCTCGAGGCGTCCCGAGGTCTCGCGCATCGCCTGGGCCCACCGGGAAGTGGAATCGGCAATCAGCAGGACCTGGTAGCCCATCTGCCGGTAATATTCTCCCATGGTGATGCCGGTGTAGATCGATGATTCCCTGGCGGCGACAGGCATTGACGAGGTGTTGCAGATAATGATGGTCCGGTCCATCAGGGACCCTCCCGTTTTGGGATCGACCATCGTGGGGAACTCCTTGATGGTCTCCACCACCTCGCCAGCGCGCTCGCCGCAGGCCACGATTATCACTATGTCCACGGTCGAATAGCGGGATATGAGGCTCTGGAGCACCGTCTTGCCCGCGCCGAAAGGTCCCGGGATGCATGCGGTCCCTCCCAGGGCGATGGGGAAGAACGTGTCGATTATTCTCTGCGTGGTCGTGAGGGGCTCGGAGGGATAAAGCCTTTCTGCAAAGCGCCGCTTGAGCATGCCGGCCGGCAGCGGTCTTCTCACGGGCCATCTCTGCACAAGGGTGACCTCCTGGTCTTTTCCAGAAGCCTTCCTGATGGAGGCCACGGCGTCATCGAGGGTGATCGTGCCGGGGCGGACCCAGAGCACCTCCACCTCCCCATGCTCTCCAAAGGGCACCATTATCTTGTGAGAGAAATTACCTTCCCTTACCGTGCCTATCGCCTGGCCGGCCACAAGCCTTGCTCCCGAGGTGACGGAGGGTTTGAACTCCCATTTCCTGGCCTTGTCGAGAGGAAAGAGGTCGGTGCCGCGCTTGAGGAAAAAGCCGTGCTTTTCCGCAAGCACCGAGAGGGGGTTCTGGAGGCCGTCAAAGACCTGTCCCAGAAGCCCCGGACCGAGCTCCACCGAGAGGAGGTCGCCGGTGAGCTCCACGGTGTCGCCAAGCCGCAGGCCGTCGGTGTCCTCAAAGACCTGCATGTCCGCCGTGCGGCCACGTATTCTCAAAATCTCCGCCTTCAGGCGCTCTTCGCCCAGGCAGATGAACCCCACCTCGTTCATTACCAGGGGGCCATCGGCTATCTCGACGGTCACGAGGCTTTCCTGCGCCGCGATGATTCTGGCGCTCCTGCGGGCCCTGCTTCCCCCGGGGGCCTCATCCGATGCTGAAGAGCTGTTCCTGTCCATGGGTAACCTCCATAATCAGTGAATTGAAGCGCTTTTCCGCCGCCTGGTTGTCATATCCGAGCCACACGCTGATAATGGCCCACTTGGAGATATAGGCAAGCACCGCTTCAAAAGAAAAAGGATCATCCCATGAGAGGCCGTCGGCGGTATCCCAGTTCTCCTTGAAGAGAAGCCTTGAAAGCTCCAGAGCTTCGCCCCCTTCAAGCAATGACCTCGCTTTCGGTATCCATGGGAATGTGAAGCCCATCATGAAATCAGGGTTGTTCCAGTGCAGCTCTATGTGCTCAACCCAGGGACCGACACCCCAGGTTTCCCATTTTCCCGGCGGCCCCTGGCCTTTCTTGCGCCGCCGGAGAGCCGCCATGATTGTACGCTGGCTTATCTCCTTCACTATCATGCTCCAGGCGCCGGGAAGATGCCTTGTGAGTCTTTCCATCTGCTCATAGAGCGTCACCACTTCCCTGTCGGTCCTTTCAAGAGGCTGCTGCTTCCATGCGAGGAACTCAATCAATTTTCTTGTGACGGCCCTGTCATCATCCTCAAGCATCTCCAGTCTTTTCCTGAGGCGCACCTCGTTGATGGGAAGGCGGGACGCGCGCTCGAAATAAGGGAGAGCGGGAAGGCTTGCCATGAGAGTATAGTATTCCCTGCCGGCCATATCAGCGGTGCGCTCCTTCAATCTTATGGCGAATCCGGGGCGTCAGGTGGGAAAGAATAAGCTCCGAGAGAGCCCCGTCTGAAAGATCGACCTCCACATCGGTCCCCCTGAGCCTGATCCTTATCCCCGCCTCATCGCGCGAAGAGGGGGTAACGGCAAGTCCCTGGCGCAGTGTTTCCCTGAGAATCTCGGCGATGAAGGAGTCCATCTTTTCCGACTGCCCGGCCGCGATTCCGCCGTTCTCTGCAATGATTCCCTTGCGGGAGAACAGGATCTCGATCTCTTCATCTTTCGGCGGGGCGGCGTGCCCGGCGATCACCAGGATCAGCTTCTTCAGGAAATCCCTGTCCAGAAGCTCCGCCTCCACGAGCTTTCCCAGCTGTACCTTGAAGCGCGTGGTAAGCCTTTCCCTGAGCTCGATTATGGCGTCACGGAGCCCAAGCTGAAGTGACTCAAGGGCTCCCTGCTTCTCCCTTTCAATTTCCGCATGGGCTTTTGAGAAAAGCTCGTCGGCCTCGGCCTTTGCCTTCGCCATGAGCTCCGCCGATTTTTTCTCCGCCTCGCTCACAAGCCTCTGCGCCTCTTCTTCGCCGGCCTTCACCCCTTCGCTGCGGAGCTTTTCTATCAGTTTCTCCACGCCCGAGGATGTCTTAAGTTGCTCGGTCATAGCAAGTTCCTCCATGTCTCTGCAAGTAGTGGGTTCCGCCCCTTCGGCCAGGTATCTCAGCCTTTTATCGAGCCCGAAAGCACCAGGGCGAAGACCAGGATGAAGACGGCGAAACCTTCGATAATGCCCGCGGGGGCTATTGAGATGCCAAAGATCTCGGGCTTGCTTTTCGAGGCCTGGATCGAGGAGGCGCAGGCCTGGCCCTGGCACATGCCGCAGATGAGGAGGCCCAGCCCCGAGAGAACTCCCACGGCGAAGAGCCCCGGCCCGTGGACCGCGTCCACTTTCATGTTGAGCGAGAGCATTATCACGATCCCGAATATTGAATGCGTCGAAGGCATGGCGCTGAGGCCGATGTATTTCCCATAGCCGCTCTCCACGTCAAGGAGGGCGCCTATGGCGGCCTGCCCCGCCCTGGCGCACCCGATTATGCTCCCCATCGAGCCAAGCGCCACAGGAGCATAAATTCCTATCCAGCCCAGTGTGACATACAGAAGATCCACCTATGTATCCCCCTTTCTAGTAAATGCCCGGAAGGGGTACCCCTCTTCCGGTGTGCTCCAGTTCAGAAACTCTATCACGTTGAGGCGGAGCCCATGGACCACTCCGCCCATGATGCCGAGAACAAGGTTCACGCTGTGGCCTGTCAGAATGACGAACAGTGAGAGGAGCATGCCGATGCCGACCTCCGGAATGGCATGGGATGCCTGGCGGGCAAGATTGTTGAAGGCAACGGCGAGCGAAGCCGAGGCGAGGCCAAGGGCAAAGATCCTGAGGTAGCTCATCACGTCGCCGAATGCAGAGGTGACCTTCGTGAGCCGCTCCAGGCCATGGAGGAGCCTTGCCCCGAGAGGATGGCCCACTCCTGAAAAAAGGAATACGGCGAGCAGCCCCGCCGCCATGAGGCAGACTCCGCACTTTCCCTCGAGCGGTTTTACGCTGCCCGTGAGTCCCAGCATCAGGCCGCCGCCAATGAAAAGTATCCACCCGAGAGGGGCCAGGGCTGCCGCCTTCCAGCCCTTGCGCAGTATATCCATGAGATTGGCGAGCATCACGTGGCATGCGCCCATAGAGATGCAGATTGTCATCATGGTATTGTAGTCATTGAGATCCAGGATTTTAAGGCGCGCGAGGAAAGAGCTTTTTTCGGGCTCCATGCCGAAATAGCTCCCTATCATGACGCCCCAGATGGCTGAAGTCACGACAATGGCGAAAAAAAGGACCCTGAGGCGCCTGCCAGATTCAGTTTTCCCCATCTGCCCTTCTATCAGCAGGAGCCCGAGGCCCAGAAAAAGGGCGTACCCCGCATCGGCCAGGATCATGGAAAAGAAGATCACAAAAGAGAAAAAGATGATGATCGAGGGGTCGGAAAGCCAGTACCCCGGCGTGATATAGAAGGTGAGGAGGTCCTGCCCTCCCGCGAGGAGCGGGGGATTGTGAAGGAGCGTGGGCGGCGTCTCGCTGCGGTCGGGCTCTCTTATCTCAATTGCAGCATTATGCTCCTCCGAATAAGCCTTGAGGCTCCCGGCGCTCGAGCGGGGCGCCCATCCTTCAAGGGCGAAGAGGGGAGAGATGTCAAGGGTTTTCTGGTACGCCCTTCTGAGCTCCTCGATATCTTCAAGCCTGTTGAGATTCTTTGAGTAAAGCTCGCACCACCGTGTCATGCTGTAGCGCTCGGCCTCAAGGTCTTCTATCTCGTTTTCCACGTCGATGAGGCGCTGCTCCAGGTCCGTAAGGGATCTGTTCCCCGTCAGTGAGCGCGCCACAGGCATCCCTACGGGCTCCTTCTCTGACACGACGACGAAGTAATCCATGTGCTCACCGCTGTTCACAAGGGCCCATGCGAGGCCTGAGGCTTCTACTTTCTCCCGGAGGTGGCGGGGAACGAGGTAGAACCAGAGCTTCAGGTTTCTCATGGCCTCGGGAGACGGAAAGGAAAAGTCACCCCAGGGCTTCAGGTTCTTGATTTTGTCCTGGAGCCGGTCACGCTCATCCCTCAGGGAGAGGAGCCTCTCTTCCACCTCAATGGCCCGCATCTTTATCTTCTCAGCGTCAAAGACTTTGGAGGCATGCACCTGCGTTCTTCTGTGGGGGCAGCTTGTGAGGAACGCCAGTGCCCTCCGTGCATCAGCCGAGACGGCGGCAGAGGACCCTGTCTCGCCCGGGGTCTTTGCGGATATGATATGAATGCAGCCCAGCTCCTGGAGATCTGCCATGACTGCTTCCTTCTCGCTCAGGAGCCCTATGATTGTCACTTTGACGAGGGGGACTATGCTCATGGCTCCAGTGTCTCCTCCATGGCCGACGGCTGCTTCCTTTTCGCAAGCTTTGAGCGCACCACCGACGTTCTCTCCAGGTCTCCCAGGTAGGTCACGATGCGCTTGATATCGTTTTTCACGCCGGGTATCAGCACTTTCTCGAAGAGGTTGACGCGCTGGGTGATGCGGCGCTTGGCCTGCTCCAGGATGGCCACCCTTTTTTCCGCCGTGTAAATGACGGCGGAAAGCTCTGCCGCCTCTCTGAGGCGCTCCACCAGGATGTCAACCCAGAAGGGCCTGGCAAACATCGAATACTGGCGGATCGAGCACTTTACCTCCCGCACCACCGGCAGTTTCACCCCTACGATATTCTCCGTCTCCACCTTCACTGATTCCAGCATTACAAGCCCCGTGAGAGCCAGGTCTTCGACGGCCAGCATGGGGAGCTGCTCCCTTGTCTCGCTTTTGAGGGTTTCCAGGCGTGACTTGATCTTCTCATGCTCCTCCCTTGCCTTCCCGAGCTCAAGCGTCAACTGCTGGCGCTTGAGGTCAAGGGAGGGAAGCATCTTCTGGTAGAGCTTGAGCTGAGTGCGCTCCTTCTGAAGGGAGCTCTTGCTCAGAGTCACTTTTCCCATCGGCGGTTATCCTGCCTTTTCCTTGGCATCTTTCGGGTAATACTTGTCAATAAAGCTCTGCTTCATAAGGAGCTCCTGGGGCTCAAAGCATTCCGCGAGGGTCTGCCAGCAAAGATCGAGAGCCTCTATGACAGGCAGCGACACGTTGATATCCATGAAGCGGCTGCGGAAGAGCTTGCCGAATCTCAGGAGCTTCTCGTCAAAGGGCGAGAGGTCAAAGGCCATGGCCTGCTTCTTGTCGGCTTCCACGCTTCCCGAGTATAAGCGTATCATCGTGTTCATAATCTGGGAGTGGTCGTCGCGGGTCTCCTTGCCTATCACATGCTGCTTGAGCCTCGAGAGGGAGCCGAAGGGATCGATGACGCTGTCATGGAGATAGAACTGCCCTTCGGTGATGTACCCCGTGTTGTCAGGAACGGGGTGGGTCAGGTCATTGCCCGGCATGGTGGTGACGGTGAGTATCGTCACCGAGCCCGCTCCCCTGTAATCACAGGCTTTTTCGTAGCGCCGCGCAAGCTGTGTGTAGAGATCGCCCATGTAGCCGCGGAGCGCCGGAATGCGCTCGAGGGAGATCCCTATCTCTTTCATCGCGTCGGCATAAGAGGTCATATCGGTGAGGAGCACCAGCACCCGCTTATGCTCCAGAACGGCAAACTTCTCGGCCACGGCCAGCGCAAGGTCGGGCACCAGCAGCCTCTCCACGACGGGATCGGAAGCCTGGTTTACAAACATTATCGTGCGGCCGAACACGCCATGCTCCTCGAAGCTGTTCCTGAAGAAATGGTAATCGTCAAAGGCCAGGCCCATACCGCCGAAGACCACTATCTCCGCGTCTGCCTGGAAGCCGATGCGGGCGAGGAGGGCATTGTAGGGCTCCCCCGCGATGGAAAAAATCGGTATCTTCTGGCTCTCCACGAGGCAGTTGAAGAGGTCGATCATGGGGACGTTCGTCCTGATCATCCTGTGGGGCATCTCGCGCATCATGGGGTTTACCGTGGCGCTCGACACCGGTATCCTGGGGTCTGAGTTGAGTGAGGGCCCTCCGTCTATGGGCTCGCCCGTTCCCCCAAATATCCTGCCCAGGATGTTGGGAGAATAGAGGACCTCCATGAAGTGGCGCAGGAACCTCACCGAGGCGCCGGTGGAGATGCCCTTCCCCCCCGAGAAGACCTGGAGACTCGCAAGGTCTTTCTTGAACTCCACCACCCTGGCCTGTGATTCTTCGCCGTCGGGATTTTCCACCATGGCAAGCTCGCCGAGTGCGACATTTTCAGCCTGCACACGGATCATATTGCCTACAATGTCGTTAATACGGGTGTGCTGAATAAGCTCCGGGATCATAGGGCCTCACCTCTTTCAGGTAAAGAGATTTGTTTGCCAGAGAGGGCTCAATGGCGCTTCCTCCATAGTGGCTCTATCGTTTTGTCTGGGAGAGCGGGAGAAATTACCGAGTTTATCTGTAATGATAAATTATACAGAAGGGAGGAATTGTCCTTTTCAAGGGTCACCTGGGAGGGAGCACCGATAAGTGCGAGCCTGCCTGGAAGACCGGCGGAGCGGCCTTCCAGGCATTGGCTTGTCTGGTCATGTTTCTGAAACTCAAGGAGAGAGCGGCACTGGGGTTATTTTTTAGCCTTCCCCTTAGCTGCGGGTGCCTTTGGTGCGGGTGCCTTTGGTGCGGGTGCCTTTGGTGCGGGAGCCTTTGGTGCGGGAGCCTTTGGTGCGGGAGCCTTTGGCGCGGGAGCTTTTGGCGC
>JAVHLM010000001.1:0-215454 GCA_031082125.1 Candidatus Eremiobacterota bacterium | reverse complement strand
GGGAGCCTTTGGCGCGGGAGCCTTTGGCGCGGGAGCCTTTGGCGCGGGAGCCTTTGGCGCGGGAGCCTTTACCGCGGGAGCCTTTACCGCGGGAGCCTTTGGCGCAGGTGCCTTTACCGCGGGTGCCTTTACCGCGGGTGCCTTTAACGCGGGTGCCTTTACTACGGGAGCCTTCTCCTGCTTCGCAGCTTGAGCTCCTTCAATCATTGATTGAGGGAATGCGCGCTTCATATGGGTCCTCCTCACCCTTCCTGCGAAGAGCTGGAACGGGATATGAAGCCTTGAGGCCCAGGCGTTCTCGTCATGGGCGGCCATCGGGAATGCCAGGTGGATTACCTGCCCGAGCCTGAAGCCTCTCCCCAGCATGGTGAAAACCATCCTCGCAGTCCTCTCGTAGTTGTCGCCGGGCCACCCGCTGTCCATATAAACTCTCAGGCCCGCCCTGTTCTCGATGGGATCATTTTCAACGCGCTCAAAGAGATTGTCTTTCCATCCGAAGGTGCTTGACAGGCACACGGCAGCGCCGAAGACTTCCGGGTACTCCCAGCCCAGGTAAAAGGAGACCACGCCACCGAGCGACGAGCCCATCACGCAGTTGTTCCAGGGGTTGCTGCTGGTGCGGAAGTTCTTGTCGATCCAGGGCTTCACCTCCTGGACAAGGCTTTTGCCATAGCTCTCATAACCGGGCTTCGTGTACTCAAACTCCCTGTTGCCGGCATAGACACCTACGACTATAAACGGCTCAACAAGGCTCATCTTGTTGAGGAGCTCCAGGTTCTCATCGACGGTCCATTCTCTTCCCAGGAAGGCTTCCTGGGGGAAAAAGAGGTTCTTGCCGTCGTGCATGTAGATGGTGGGATATCGCGTGAGGGAGTTCTCCTCGTAGCCTGCGGGGAGGTAAAGGCGCAGCAGCACGTCCCTTCCGAGAATTTTTGAAGGCACCTTGAAAATCTGGGTGATGGAGCCGCTGGCGCGGGGAATAAACATGGGATAGACATCCTCTATGATCTCGCCATCAAGCATCGTCACCCTGTTGCCGCCGTGCTCCCACTTCATCTCGTGCCCTTCCCTGATGCAGGGCTTATACACAATATTGTTGTGGTCGTTGGTGACGGTAAATTCATAGGTGTGGTTTTCCCTGTCTACATGGTCAGGCTCGATATCGCTGTTCCAGTCCTTCTCGGTCCTCAGCACTATGGTCCCCTTCTCGAGAGGATAGTGCACCCTGATTACTCCTGAATACGTCGCTTCTTTCACTTTTGTTGCCATCGTCTTCTCCTTTTCTTATGGATTTATAATAACATCTTATTGCATGGGCGCTGCTTCTCGTCGCGTATGCCCCCCGGGCTGGTTCGTGGGAGGGTCTGTATGGGCTTCCCGGTGGATTTACAGAAAGGATTCTCTCTTTTCAATGACTCTCCTCTTGGAAATTCCCCCTGAGAAATGTCAAGAAGCGAGATGGTCAATGCATGCTACCTGGACCAAGGTCCAGGTAGCCACGGCAGATATCCAAAAGGATTTCACCATTGTCTTCCCTAATTTTACAAAGAGAGAGAAAAGGAGGGATTCACTTGAAAAAAGCTGCTCTGTTGATTTTTGTTTTTCTGATCGTTCTCACCTTTCCCGCCTGTGCCCAGTATTACACAGGGAAAGTCATAGCGGTGACGGGCACCAGCGACATTTCCGTCACCTCCGATAAGGGCGCGGCTACCGTGAAGCTGAACTGCGCGGCGAGCCCCGTCGCCGGGCAGCCCTTTGCTGCCGAGGCCCAGAAGAGTCTTGAAGATCTCATACTCAACAAGAGTGTGGAAGTCCAGGTGGCGTGGATGGATCACAGCAACCGGCAGGTAGCAAAGCTTCTCGTTGACGGCAAGAATGTGGGCGCCCTCCTTGCCGCCCAGGGACTCGCATGGTATGACAGCCGCCACGGCCAGGACGCTGATATCGCCACGGCTCAGGCCCAGGCGCAGGCCGGTAAGCTCGGAGTGTGGTCGCAGCCCAATCCCGTTGCCCCCTGGGACTTCGTGACAGCCCAGAGGGGTATCATCCCCAATACCTCGGGCTCGCCGGTAGGAGCCTCAAGCGGCGGCTACGGCTTCAATCCTCTCCAGAATACCGGCGATGCGGGAACCTCGTGGGACAGCGGCACCGACGTTCTCAGCACAAGCCCCTATTATGGCGGCGGCTATTATGGCGGTGGCTGGGGAAGCTACGGCAGAGGAGCTGTCGTCAATGCCGCGAGCAACAGGGGTGCGGCAGTCCGGGGCGGCGGCGGTGGAAGGCGATAAGAGAAAGGAGATGACCTCATGAGAAAGATTTGCCTTTTCATAATGATATTCTGTGCATCGACAATATTTGGAGTGCTTCTGACCGGGGCACCGGGCCCGGCAATGGCCCAGGGACAGCAGAAAATGTTTTCCTCTCCCGATGAAGCAGCCCAGATGCTGCTTGAAGCATGCAGAAACGACGATGAGAAGAAACTCATCGAGTTCTTCGGTGAAAAGAACAGGGATCTCATGGTCACCCAGGACAGGGCCATGGATACCTATATCAGAAAAAAGCTCCACCGCTTTGCATCGGAGAAGCTGGTGAAACAGGAGAAGGGAAAGGATACCATCATATTTGTGGTGGGAAAGCTTGAATGGCCTTTCCCCTTTCCCCTTGTGAAGGAAGGCGCGAAATGGCGCTTCGACAGTGTGGCGGGGAGAGAGGAGATTATAAACCGCCGTGTAGGCCGCGATGAGCTCAACGCCGTCGCCCTCTGCCGCCACTATGTGCAGGCCCAGCGGCGCTATGCGGAAAAAGCAAGGGAAGGTGACGACATCATCCAGTACGCCCAGAAGTTTGGAAGCTCGCCGGGAAAGAGGGACGGCCTTTACTGGTCAGCTGATCCTTCCAAAAAAGATGATATAAGCCCTCTGGGGCCCGCTCTTGCGGAATCCCAGGAATATGCTTCCAGCCGTAAGCAGGGTGAGCCTTTCTGGGGCTATCATTACAGAATCCTCACAAAGCAGGGTAGAGAGGCCCCGGGAGGAGCTTACAGCTATATCATCAACGGCCATATGGTCGCAGGCTATGCCTTGATAGCCTATCCCTCCGACTACGGCACCTCGGGCATGACCACCTTCATAGTGAATCAGAGCGGCAAGGTGTACGAGAAAGATCTCGGGAAAGACACCATAAAGGCTGCCCAGCAGATAACTGAATACAATCCCGATAAGACCTGGAAACTTGTCAAGGAGGAAGGTATTCTCGCAACCGATTAGGAGGAATTCAGAATTTCTAAATACTGCGGGAGGTGACTATTTTGAGACAGCACTTTATCTGTCATGGCAGGCTTTGCCGGCCTGCCCTTATTGCCCTTCTCCTGCTCTTGCTGGGCTTCGGTGCCATGCCTGCGGTATGGGGTCAGGAGGCGGCTTCTCTCAACCCGACCCAGCTTGAAAGCATTGTTGCGCCCATTGCCCTCTATCCCGATGACCTGCTCACCAATGTCCTCACGGCGGCGACGGTTCCCGGCGAGGTGAACGAGGCAGCCCAGTTATTGAAGTCGAGCGGCGGGAAGGTCTCCTCAATGCCCGACAACGACTGGGACCCGAGCGTGAAAGCCCTGCTCTCCTTCCCCGATGTGCTGAACAAGATGAATGACGATCTCAACTGGACGCAGAACCTTGGGAATGCAGTCATCAACCAGATGAATGATGTCATCTCGGCGGTGCAGGCTTTCCGCAGCAAGGTGCTGGAGGCAGGGAATCTCAAGTCCACCGAGCAGCAGAAAGTATCGCAGGATCAGAGCATCATCACGATTGAGCCCACAGACCCTGAGGTAATCTATGTGCCTCAGTATGACTGCAACGAGGTCGTCAATACGGGCTACCCGGGACTCGCCTTCGCGTCAGGCGTCGCCGTGTCGAACTGGTGGCGCTACAGGAGCATGGACTGGGTTAACCACGGCATTAACGCTTATCCCCCCTATTTAAGCCACTATAACTACCGGCCGGGGGGCTATTACTACAACAATTTTGTCCCACGCCCCGGCTATACCGCGCCGGGCACCTGGCGCCCCGTTGCCACCCCTTATGGCGCAGGAAATGCTTACAGAGCCGGGAACGCTTACAACGCAGGCAACGCTGTAAGAACAGGAAATGCTACCCGGGCTGGAAACACCGTCCGTGCCGGGAACGATGTCAATATCAATACCGGCGGCAACAGGGCCGATTTCAACAGGAACACGGCGAATACGGCAAACAGGATGAACCAGTCATCCACAAGGATCTCCACGTCCGATCTCAACGCGCAGCTCAAGCAGGGCTTTCAGAATACGGGGGGAAGCGCCAGCGCCAGGATAAATTCCGGCAATTTTTCGGGCTCAGGGCTGCAGCGCCCGGGAGCGGGAGGCGCGGGGATTCAGAACACGGGATTTTCGGGCTCCCACAGCGGCTTCAATTCTGGCGCTTTCGGGGGCATGAACAGCGGATCCTCGGCGCGTCTTGACAGCGCAAGGGGAGCCTCAAGCAGGTCTTCGTTCCAGTCGAGCGGCGGCTTCTCAGGCGGCTCCCGCGGTGGCTTCTCAGGCGGCTCCCGCGGCGGCGGCGGCAGAAGGCGTTAGGAAAGGAGAATTACAATGAAACGTTTTATCAGGATATTCCCATTCACACTTCTTGTTCTCATGGCGATAGCACTGGTTTTCATAATCTCAGGACCGTCGCCACTCTGCACCGAGCAGGGAGCGAAAATATTCATCTCGCCCGATGAAGCCTCAAAGGCCCTCGTTGAAGCCTGCAATGCCAATGACGAAAAGGGCCTTCTCGAGATCCTGGGCCCCGCGGGGAAGGTCATTGTCGTTACTTCCGACAAGGCTGCCGATGAGACGGTGCGGAAGAAATTCAGTGAAGCCGCGGCCCAGTACCTGTACCTGGAAAAGGCAGGGGCCTCCAAGATGACAATGGTCATCGGGAAGAACAAATGGCCCTTTCCCGTGCCGATTGTCAAGAACAAGGAAGGATGGAGCTTTGACGCAAAAGCGGGACGTGAGGAGATAATAAACAGGCGTATCGGGCACAATGAGCGGAACGCCATTGCAGTATGCCATGCCTATGTCGATGCCCAGAAGCAGTACGCCAGCAAGGATCGCATGGGCAAGGGGATATTCGAGTATGCTCAGAAAGTGGCGAGCTCCCCCGGCAAGAAGGATGGCCTTTACTGGCCGGCCTTGGAGAATCAGGAACCGAGCCCCTTCGGCCCCTTTATGGCGACCTCATCGGAGTACCAGGCGGCACGCAGGCAGGGTGAGCCCTATTACGGCTATTATTTCAGGATCCTGAAAGCCCAGGGCCCCAAGGTTCCCGGCGGCGCTTTCAATTATGTCATCAACGGCCACATGCTGGCCGGATTCGCTCTCGTAGCCTATCCCGCCGACTACGGCACCTCGGGAGTAATGACCTTCGTGGTGAACCAGTGGGGCAAGGTCTATGAGAAGGACCTCGGAGGCGACACGGCCCGCCTTGCAGGCGAAATGAAGGAGTACAACCCTGACGGGACATGGAGCGCCGTGAAAGATCCCGGTTCCCTTGCCACGGAATAGACCCTCATCTCAGTGTCTCCAGCAGGCGTTCCACAATAAGCTGGGCTTCCTTGAACTTGTAGCTGTCCAGGGCCTTGCCCAGAGTGGTCATATCGCCGGCATATTCCGCAGGCCATGAATACCCCGAAAGCATGGCTTTCATATCCTTGCATGGCTTTGCCTTCTGCTTCTGCACATGAGGCTGAAGCTCCCGGAGAAGCTCGCCCAGTTTCAGGGCAGTGCCCTGAGGCAGCTCTCCTTTTTCCAGCACGGGCTTTAAAATCTCAGCGATCTCCAGGAGGCGCTCTTTCAATATCTCCAGGGCACTAGGCAGTGCCTCCTTATTGTCCTTTGCGATGGCGTTCTCCGCCTCAGCGGCGGCAGTGAAAACATCTGAAGCCCCTATGTTTCCTGAAGTCCCCTTTACGGTATGGGCCAGGCGCTGCGCGAGCTCGCGGTCATTCGCACCCAGGGCGTCAATGATCTGCTGGTGCACTCCGGCTGTATCCCTGACGAATTTTCCAAGAAGCTCGCGGTAGAGCCGCGCATTACCGCCGACCCGCCTCAGGCCCCCTTTACTGTCGATGCCTGGCAGCTCCAGCAGGCCTTCATCTTCGCTCTGCTTCTTTTTCTCCCCCAAGCTCTCCATGGAACCCTCAGGGGCCTCTCTTTCACCAGGTTTCAGCCATCGCAGAAGGGCCGAGAAAAGCTCATCAGGATCTATCGGCTTGGTCACGTGGTCATTCATCCCGGCTTCCAGGCTTCGCTCCCGGTCACCCGCCATGGCATTTGCAGTCATGGCGATTATGGGGAGCTTATCAATACCTGCCTTTCTGATCTGGCGCGTTGCCTCAAAGCCGTCCATCTCGGGCATCTGGATATCCATCAGCACGAGGTCATATTCATCCTTCACCGCGGCCTCTTTCCCCTCGCGGCCGTTAACCGCTATGGAAACCCTGAGGCCCGCACCCTCGAGGAGCTCTGATGCCACCTGCTGGTTAATCTCATTATCTTCCACGAGGAGGATCCTGGCATCCCTTATGGGCTTGAGCGATTCCCTGTCGAAGCCGGTCTTCCTTTCCTTCTTCCGTGATTTCTTTTCCTCATGGCCCATGACGCCTATGATGGTATCAAAGAGTATGGAGTTGCTCACGGGCTTGATGAGGAACCCCTGGATTCCCGCTTCTTCAGCCTCTTTCATGACCTCTTCTCTCCCGTATGCGGTGACCATGATGAATTTCGGGAGAGGGGAGACACGCTTCTTTATCTCCTTTATCGCCTCAGTCCCGTTCATTCCCGGCATTTTCCAGTCCATCAGGACAATATCATAGGCATGCTTCTCAAGTTCCGCTATTGCCTCGCGGCCTGAAGAGACTGCCGTTGCTTCAAAATCAAGGGAGCTGATGGCATTAATAAGGATGTCACGGGCAATCTTGCTGTCATCAACGATCAGTGCCCTCGTGCCGCGCAGGTCGGGGACAGGGGAGAGTCGCGGGGCCCTGGGCTGGGTGGAAATGCCAAAGACCACGGTGAAAATAAAACTGCTCCCTTTCCCGGGCTCGCTTTCAACCCATATCCGGCCGCCCATCAGCTCGCTCAGGCGCTTGCAGATGGCAAGCCCCAGGCCGGTGCCGCCATATTTGCGCGTTGTCGAGCCGTCAGCCTGGGAGAATGACTGGAAGAGGCGCCCTATCTGCTCCTTTGTGAGCCCGATGCCCGTGTCGCGGACAGAAAACTGCAGAGTCACCTTATCCTTCACCTGCTCCAGCAGCTCTATTGCGACGACCACCTCGCCCTTCTCGGTAAATTTCATTGCATTGTTGGTAAGGTTGATAAGAATCTGGCCCAGCCGGAGGGGGTCCCCCACGAGGGAGTCCGGCACGCCGGGGCCACGGGTGAAGAGCAGCTCAAGCCCCCTCTCCTCTGCCTTCAATGCCGCCAGGCTGCTCAGCTTCTCCAGCACATCATCAAGGTCGAACTCCACCGACTCAATATCCAGCTTTCCCGCCTCAATCTTTGAGAAATCAAGGATGTCATTGATTATCCCCAGCAGTGAAAGAGCCGATTGATGCACCTTGGTGATATAGTCAAGCTGTTTTTTATTCAGCTCGGTCTGAAGGGCAAGGTGGCTCATCCCGATTATGGCGTTCATGGGGGTGCGGATCTCATGGCTCATACGGGCAAGGAACTCGCTCTTTGCCCTGTTGGCCTCGTCAGCGACCTCCCTTGCTGCGGCGAGCTCAGCGGTGCGCTCCTTGACAAGCTCTTCGAGGTGATCCCTGTAGGCCGCCACCTCTACCCGCGCTTTTTCCGCATCCTCGGCAAGGCTCATGGCCGCCACCCGCTGCTGAAGCATTTCGTCGGCATGGCGTTTCAGCCTGTAATGGGCGGCATCAGACCGACGCTGCTCGATGGAAACCGAGGTGATCATCTTTGCAAAGTCTGTAAGAAACTGGAGAATGATCGGCAGTTTTTTTTCATCCATGACCGGTGCTTCACTGACGGCTTTCAGGTATTCGTCCTGGGGGAAACCGTATTTTGCCGCCTGCGCGCGGAAGAATTCAAGGTCCGGCGCATCGATATGGAACTGCCCGATAAAGACATTGGCGAGATGCCGGCCTTCTATTATGATCGGTGAGGCGCAGTCGGTCAGGCCGTTCTTGCAGCGGTACATCGAAAATTCCCGGCCCCTGGTGAGATTGACCGCGAGGTCCGTATCGCTCTCAATGCAGAGGGCACAGGTGGCTTCGTTGACTCGGTGAAAATCGGTACAGCATCGCTGCCAGCGTGAAGAGACCAGCACCTTGCCTTCAATGTCTATAATGGCAGCAGCCACACCCACGGATTCGCAGAAGTTCGAGAACAGGGTCTGCAATTTGCCAAGGTCCACCAGCTCGGCAAGTGCCAGCGGTGTATCGTTCTCAAGAGCTTCCACTTCTTCTGCATCAAAATCATCGATGCTGTCAAGCACTTCTGCGGCTTCCGGCGCTTCAAAGACCTTTGCCTTTCCCGCCCCGAGGGCCAGCTCATTAATCTGCCGCTTGAGCTCTGTGATGCGCTGCTCCCGTCCCTGGGCCAGTCGGTTAAAGCGCTCCACATCGACCATGCGCTCACGGAGCGCGAGGCTCTCCTGCAGCGCGCGCTCGGCCTTTTTGCGCTCAGTGATGTCGAGCAGCCATCCCAGCACGCCGCTCCGGCCTTCGTATTCCGTCTGCAGGTAAGTGGCCAGTATGTCACGCACTTCGTGTTCCGGGCTGTACATCTGTAATTCGAATCCATGCTTGATACCGTGCTTTTTCAGATCCGCCACGATTACCGCTCTGTCTTCTGGATTGACATAGCTGTCATTCACTTCCTTGCCGACCCTGAGATCGACGATCTCGGCGAACCGCGGGTTGTGAAACTGGATAATGCCATCCACTGAAATTCCCACACCAACCGGTGAGGTATCCAGAATCTCCTGCAGTTTCTGGCGTTCCTTCGCGAGCGTTTCACTCGCCTTCTTGGCCTCGGTGATATCAGAGAAAGCGACTACGGCGCCAATCACTGATCCATCCTGCAGCATGGGACTGCAGATTGCATTGACAGGAAAAGAGGTGCTGTCAGCGCGCCAGAACAGTTCATCTATGATGTTGCGGGCTTCGCCCGATTCCAGGGCCTGGCGCAGGGGGCACTCGCTCGCGGGATAGGCGCTGCCATCAGCACGGGTATGATGAAGCAGCAGGTGATTATCCCTGCCAAGGAGCTCTTCTTCTGACGGGTAGCCGAGGAGTAAGAGCCCTGCAGGATTGCAGAAGGTGATGCTGCCGCTTTGATCAACGCCAAAGACTCCCTCACCGAGGGAATGGAGGATTTTGCGGGTGCGCTCTTCAGTGCTTGTTACCTTGTCGAAGGCCTCCTTGAGCCGTTTTTCTTCACGGGCAAATACCATGGACGTCGCAATCGTGGCGGCTGCCTCTTCCAGCCATGCCACTTTATCGGCGGAAAGAGCCGATTCCGCGGCAACCTCTATGACCGCCACCACCTGATTGTTGTAAGCTGCAGGAATATGGTGCACCGCTCCCAGGGGGAGCGATCCGAGACCGCATTGGACTTCATATTCCCTCCCCGTGAAGGTGGTAATAAGCGTCCTGCCGCTCGCCGCCGATTGTCCTACGAGTCCCTCATTCAGGCGGAAACGAGGGGAATTTTTCTTTTCAACATGATATGCATAGGCGGCCAGCAGCTCGTAGCACGGATCACCGCCTTCGGCAGCATCGACGAAAAGAGCGGCCATGGGAACGTTCAGAAAGCCGGCGACGGTGTCAAGGGCTCTCCGCGCGATATCATAAGGGTCTTTTTCGCCATGGAGGGCGTGAGAAAGGGTGTTCTGCGCCTGCTCGAAGCGCGCCCGTTCCTCCGCCCCCTCCGTAAGCTTGTGGAGTTCCTCCGTACGGGCGGCAATGCGGGTTTCCAGCTCGGCATTGGAAGCTTCTATTCTCTTTCCCAGGTTCATCTGCCTTGCCATGTCGGTCCGCATGCGCCGGGAAAACGATACCCCGGCGAGGAAGACCAGCACAAAACCGAATACGCGAACCACAAGAGCTCCCTCCTGGATTTTTTTCATTCGGGCTTCGGAGATGGTGAAGTCGCTGATGATGCTCTCCTCTGCTTTCTGTATGCCGGCCCTGCAGGCTTTTTCCACCGACTGGTAAGTGCTGCCGACTATGAGATCCTGGGCCTTTTTCCAGTTCCCTCCCCGCATAAGCTCGACTGCCTCATTTCCCATGTTCATGAGTTGTTCCCGGGCAGTATCGGCAAGGGATAGTCTCTCCGAAACCACCTGGCTGCTGGAATCCCTTACCTGCTGCGTGGTCTTGCGAAGATCCCGCACTGCCTCATCATATCCATGAACCTGCTGGATGTCCTGTGAGATAAGGGCGGAGTTGAGCATGGCATCTATCTGCATGTCCACCTGATTAATCTTCTTCAGTGCGAGCCGGGTCTCAAGATACTTGCTTTGCATGGCCTCGGAGCTGCTTACAAGGAAATAGTTATGAACGGCAATAAGTGCCAGCAGGACCACGGTCACATAAAATGCCTGGATACTGGTAAAGATTCTCATGGATCACTCCTCCGGGTATTCATAGCCCTGCATGGCTGCCAGGCATAGATTGAATCAATCACTCTTTTCAGAAAAATTGATTTCAAGCAGAGAGAAGTCATCGACAAAGTGCTCCGAGCCCTGGAGGGCGCATACGGAGCTCACTATTTCATCGATTCCCCGGGGGTGCCCCGCCGGTACTCCAAGCAGCTGCACGAATTCATAGTAGGTGAGCATGGCGCCCGCGGGCTTCTTTATCTCGTATACCCCGTCACTGAAGACATAAAGGCGGGCGAAATCGTCGCACTGGCAGGAGTCATTCTCATAGACGCTCTCAAGCTCCCAGCCAATGGGCTGCCCGGGTGCCCTGAGCTTATGTACGAGGGCTTCTTTTTCTGAGGGCCCGTTGAAAAGCACGGGGGGAGGATGTCCGGCGTTTCCATAGGTGAGGAGCCCTGTTTTGCTGTGGTACACGCCGTACCATGCGGTAAAATACTTGTCGTGCTGGGTGTCCATCTGGAAGCGCTTGTTCAGGGCATCGAGCACTGCCGAAGGATCAGTGAAATCCGTCCCAGGAAGGCTCCCTGAGCGAATCACGTTCATGATTGAAATGGAGAGCAGGGCTGCACCGACGCCATGGCCGCAGACATCGAGGAGGAAGATCACAAAATGCTCATCATCGAGCCAATAGTAGCCAAAGGCATCTCCGCCGAGATGAGTGGAAGGTATGAAGCGCCACCTGGCGGCTACGGACCCCGATAAAGGCTCGGGGAGAAGGGATCTTACATATTCGGCAGCTTCCTTGAGATCGTCATTGAGGATTTCCTGGGTCTCCATAATGGTGCGCAGATAATCCTGCTCGGCATCATGAAAGCGCTTTTTTTCAAGTGATGCGCGAATACGGGCCCTGAGAAGCACCGGCTCAAAAGGCTTTTGCAGGTAATCCTCTGCGCCATGCTCGATGCAGTGCACGACGGTCTTCATCTCGTCCACGGCCGAGATCATGATAACGGGGATATGGCGAAGATGCAGATCATTTTTCAGCTTTTCAAGTACTTCGATGCCGCTCATACCGGGCATCATGATGTCCAGAAGGACCAGGTCAGGCGCCTGGTGCGCTATCTGCTCCATGGCGCTCAGGCCGTCCATGGCAACACGGACATCATATTCGTCTCCCAGCAGCTCCAGCAGAATATCAACATTTGTCTCCGTATCATCAACAACCAGCACGACAGGCTCCACGGTATCGCTCATCCTTCACCTCCGGTGTATTATTCCGCTTCAAGGAAGGCAACGCGAAAAAGCCGGTCCCGTACCGGGAGGCCGGCTCTTTTCGCTGTCTGGAAAGGCTGTCCCTATTTTGCTTCAAGGGTCCCCTTCAGTTCATAGAACACCATCTTCATGATCGCCGCCATGACAAAGAGCTTGTTCTCACCTTTCTCTGCGAGATCGAGGTACTTTTTGCTCTTCTCCTTGTCGCCCTTGATCTGATAATAGGAGGAGACAAAGAACTGGGCCTGCTGGATCATGGTGCCTCTCAGCTTGGCGGGCTCAGACTTTTCGGCGGTTTTCAGGCACTCATCGGTGGTAACCTTGCCAAGCATCATGCCTATGAGCTGGTAAACCATCTTGTCTTTTTTCGCGGCATCCTGGCCGTAGAATTTTGCAAGGTCATCGGTGGAAGGGTCGCCGTTTATCGCCTTCGCGGTGTAAGCGAGGAGCTGGTAATAGGCATTGGAGGGATCAATCTCGATGCCTCTCTTGAAGTCTCTCACCGCTGAATCGTAACTCTTCTTTTTCCAGTAGCACAGGCCTCTTATCACGTAGGGCTCTGCTTTCCTGGGGTTGGCGGAGATGGACTTGCTCACGTCGGAGATGGCGTCGTCAAGCTTGGCAATACGGAATGAGGCGATGCCCTTGAAAAGATGGGAGTAGGCGTTTTCAGGCTGTTTTCTCAGCACCCCGGAGAAATCAGGGATTGCCGACTTTGAGTCTCCTGCCATCAGGTATGAGGCTCCCCGCCAGAAGAGGGCGGTGGCGTTCTCGGGATCGCGCTGAATGGCCATGTTGAAGTCTTCAATGGCTTTCTTGTGGTTGTCGAGCATGAAATAGCACAGTCCTTTTCCCACGTATGCTTTCACAAACCCTTTGTTGAGGCCGATTGCTTTTTCGAAATCCTTGATGGCTTTCTCAAACTGCCTGTCCTGGATTTTCTTGACGCCGGCGACGTACAGCGTCTGGGCATCCTCAGCGTAGCATGCCGCGGTGAATGCAAAGAGCAGAATTACCGCCATTGCCGTCAAGATCATTGCCTTTCTTTTCATAACAGTACCTCCTTTAATTTGCTGGCACAAGCCAGATAAAGTATATTTTAGCAGGGTATGGGCCTTTTGTCTACTGGGACCTTGGTCCTATTTTCATCACCCGGCATACTGCCTGAGAAGGAGCACCGAGGGAGGGAGATGCCATTACCTCAAAGAAGTATATACTTCAGGGATGATCTGCCCCGCGGCGAAGTCCCCAAGAGAATGCAGGACAGGGGGAGCAATGAAACACGACGACCAGTACTATTCCCATACCAAGGCCTTCAAAAAGCTGGAGTCCGAGGACCGTTACTTCATGGAGCAGGACAGGGAGTACATCGAGGAGCAGAAAAAGGAGATCGAGCTTGAGCAGGAGCGCGAGGAGGAGTTTAAGAAGCGCCAGCAGGAGCTCCAGAAGCTCGAGGAGAGAAAACAGCTCCACTACATGAAATGCCCTAAGTGCGGCGCTGACCTCGAACCAAAGCCGTTCAGCAAGATCACCATAGACCGCTGCACGGAATGTTTCGGCATCTGGCTCGATATGAAAGAGCTTGAGAGAGTGAGAGAGAAGGGTGCCATCCTTGTGAAGGCACTCCTGAAGAACTTTTTCGACAGCTTAGGGGTAAAAGAGGAATAGAATTCTCCTCCAGGGCATTTTGTTGAGAGAAAGAGGCGCTCCCATGAAGATTTCCCGCCAGTTCATCAGTCTGTTGCTTATCGCAGTGATGGCCCTCCTGCTCTTCGCATTTTTTGCCGAGGAGGCCGACGGGAGAGCCGGAGGCGGCCACAGTTACAGCGGCTCTAAAAGATCGAGCGGGGGATCGTCCTCGCGCCGGTCGAGCGGCTCGAGCGGATCCCGAAGCTCAAGCGGCTCCCACAGTTCAGGAAGCAGCCATAGCACAGGCGGATACAACAGCCATAGCCGCAGCTCCTCGTACACCGGCGGGAGCTCCGGATCGGCAGACTGCTTCACCTGCTTTATCACGCTCATTGTGTTTGCCGTTATAATTGCCGTCATCGTCATCGCTGCGAGGAAAGGCATAAAATCCGTCTCGACGGGAGGCTCGGTGTTCTTTACCCCCGCGCAGAAGCTCAGCCTGGCGGAGCAGATTAAAAAGCTCAAGGAGAGCGACAGAAACTTCTCAAGACCCCTCTTCATGGATTTTATCCATGTCCTTTACGCCAAGTTCCAGACAGCGCGGGGCACAAAGGAATGGGGAGAGCTCCCCTCCTATATTTCCCGGCCCCTTCTCGAAGAAGCGGGAAAGTCATCCTCTTCGGTGTCCGCCGTTGACAACGTGGTGACAGGCGTTTCCGACATCCTGGAGATTGACCAGTCCCGGCCCGACGCCGACGTCATCAAGGTGCTTTTCGAGGCCAATTACACCGAGCATGGGGGAAGCGGCGCAAAGCCTGCCATTTATTATGCCAGGGAGCAGTGGATCCTTGAGAGGAAAAAGGGAGTGCTCTCAAAGCCGCCTGACCAGATTGCGTCCCTTCACTGCCCCTCATGCGGGAGCCCCGAGGAGCCCAGGCCCGACGGAACCTGCCCTCATTGCGACAGCGTCGTGAACAAGGGTGATTTCCACTGGCTGGTGACAGGTGTGGAGGTGATTGAAAAAATCCCCCGACCGCCTCTTGAGCTGTCAGGAGGCGGGGTAGAGGAGGGCACCGATGAGCCCACGGTGTACCAGCCGGGCCTTGCGGCAGAGAAGCAGGCCTTTGAGGCGCGGAACCCCTCGTTCTCCTGGAATGAGTTCGAGCAGCTTGTGAAGTCAACGTTCATTGCCATCCAGGATGCCTGGACCTCCTGCGCCTGGGAGAAAGCGCGGCCCTATGAGACCGAGCACCTCTTCTCGACTCACCGGTACTGGATCGACCGTTACCGGGCTGAAGGGCTGAGAAATATGCTGGAGGATATCCAGATACTCAAGGTGGAGACAGCCAAGATTGAGCCTGACGCGTACTATGAAAGCATCACGATGAGGATCTGGGCACGCATGAAGGATTACACCATAGATTCACAGGGAAAAGTTGTAGACGGGAACAGGAATACCCCCAGGAAGTTCAGTGAGTACTGGACATTCATCAGAAGAAGCGGCGTCGGCGCAGGGGAAAAGGCCCGCCATGAAGGATTCTGCCCCAACTGCGGCGCCGAGCTCAAGGTGAACATGGCGGGCATCTGTGAATTCTGTGAGAGCAAGATTACCTCAGGCGAGTTCGGCTGGGTTCTCTCGTCGATTGAGCAGGATGAGGCCTATGCCGGGTAGCTTATAACCTTGAATATCCCTGTATGGCGCTGTTCTGGAAGATGACCAGGTATTTGGGAGAGTCGCCCGGCGGGATGTTGAAAGTCACTATGACGACCTGCTTCTGCCCCGGCGAGAGCATGACCCTTGAATCGAGGGTATTGTCTCCATAGACAATCTCGTACTTCATGTTGTTGATGCTTGCGTACCTGCTGCCGCTCGTCCCTATGAGAAGAATATCGTAGTAGTTGAGCACGTACGGCTTCTGGGAGACGTTGACGAGGCTCACGCGGAAGAGCTGCGACACGGAGTTGACAGGCTCCGAGGAGACCCCCTGTTTCCTGGTGAGGATCTCCATTCTGATCGGCGGATTCTCGGGGACGCTCACGCCCTTTACCTGCTCGCGCTTGTCCACAAAGACTATCTCGAGCTTTTCCCTTATATACTTTGGCACCAGGTTGAGAGCCCCGGCAAACTGCCCGGTATCCAGGTAAAGATGGTTATAGTAATGGTAGATGTTCACCGCTTTGCCGTTGACCATATATGTGCCTTTCCCGGAATCGGAGATGTTTGCACGGGGGAAGAGGGTCCTTATGGAGTCGATTGAAAGATAAGGGTTCCCGTTGACCATCATCACCTGGCCCGGGATAGTGTAGTTGTTATAATAGAGATTCACGTTTATGGGGCTTTCCTGGGCACATGCCCCATGGGGTGCCGTCAGAAGGCATAAGGCGAGAAGGGTGATGATTCCTGAGAGTTTCATGGAGCCTCCTTGGTTATTTTGAAGGTGCGGGCGTTGGCGAAGACGATGAGGACGGTATGGATATCGGCGTTATTCTTGCAGTCGGCATAGGCACGGGCTTTGTCGGTGAAGGCGCCGCTGATTCTGTCGGTGTTGGTGTGGGTGCCGCCGTTGTCGGTGAGGGCGATGCTGCTGTTGTTGGCGCAGATGACGCAGGTGCAGCTGATGCAGAGGGTGTCGGGAGAGGCGATGGCAGCGGCGTTGGCAAAGGCGCCCCGGCCTGGTTCCATCCCCCGCCCAGGGCCGCGTATATGTTGACAATGTAAAGAAGCTCGTTGAGCTGGGCTTTTGCCAGGGCAAGCTCGGCGCTGAAATAGCGTGTTTCCGTGTCAAGGACCTCGAGATAGCTCGAGACACCTCCCTCGTAACGCATGTTGGCAAGATCGGACTGGTTTGAAAGCGTTGCAGTCTGCTCCTCCATCTGTTTTCTGTATATTTTTGACTGCTGGTAGGAGACAAGGGCATCCGAGACCTCTTTGAATGCGTTTAACACTATCCTCTGGTAGGTGAGAGCCGCCTGGCGCTTCACCGATTCAGCGATCTGCACGTTCGATTTGATCTGGCCCGCGTTGTAGATTGGCTGGAGGAGTGCAGCTATTCCGCTGGTGTTATAAGAGTTGACAAGGAACAGGTCGGTGAGCTGCTTGGTGAGGGACCCGCTCTGGGCCGTAAGGCTGATCTGGGGAAAGAACAGGGCCCTGGCGGCGCCGATCTGCAGGTTCGCCGCAACGATCTGAAGCTCAGCCTGCCTTATGTCGGGCCTGTTGATGAGCAGCGATGAGGGGAGGCCCGGCGGTATTGGCTCACCTTTCAGCTGCTCCAGCAGCGTTTTCCCCCTTGGGATATCCCGGGGGTTCATCCCGAGGAGGAAGGAGAGGTAATCCTCAGTGATGGCCTGCTGCTGCTGGATCTGGGTGATGGTGGCCTGGGCGGTGATGACGAGAACCTTTGCCTGGTCCACGTCGAGCATGGTGGCCACGCCGCCTTCCTCGCGGGCCGTCACAAGGGCGAGGGACTGCTCGCGGGACGTGAGGGTGCTTTTCGAGATCTCAAGCTCCATGTCCAGCTCGAGGAGCTGAAAGTATGCTGTTGCCACCTGGCTTACCAGGGTGAGAAAGACCACGTTTCTCGCCTCTTCCGTCGCCAGCAGGGTGGCCCGCTGGGCTGCCGTGGCATTGCGGTACTGCCCCCAGAAATCCACCTGGTAGCTTGACTGGAGCCCGATGTTGAAAGAATCCGACGCTGACTGGGCGCCATGGGCGGTCCATGTGGGCGAATATTCAGAGTACTTGTAAGTCGAATAGTTTACCACGCCTGACAGGTTGGGATACTGGGCCGAGCGGGCCAAGCCGACCTGGGCTCTTGCCTGCTCAATTTTCTCGGCGGCGAGCTTCACGTCATAGTTTTTCACCAGGGCCGTCGCGATGAGGTCCTTGAGGGTCTCGTCCTGGAAAAAATCCCACCAGAAGAGGTCCCCCATATAGGCCTTCACCTCGGCAATCTCGGCCTTCTCTGGCCCGAAGCGGAAAGTGCCCGGTATGTCCAGAGGAGGGCGCACGTATGCGGGGCCGTCATTGCAGGAGGTCAGGGTGAGCCCCAGAGTGGCAAGTAATAATGCAAGGGAAAGAACAGTCTGCCGGAGCCTCATTGCCTTTTCCCCCCCTTGCCTTCATCGGAAGAAGGCTTCTGGGGCTTTCCCTGCGGAGGCGGCGCCTTCTCTTCTCTTGCGGGAGGAGCGCCCTGGGCAGGCCCTTCAGGCTTCTTGGCCTTATCCTGGGGAGGTTTCTCAACGGTCCCGGGCGCAGATGGTTTTCCAGCCGTCTCACCGGCGGGTCCATGCATGGTTTCTCCGGCTGCCTTTGGGGGCTCCTGGGAAGGTTTCTGGCCCACGTTTCCGGCAGGCCCTTTTCCCTGTGCTTCCTGTGATGATCTCCGGTGAGTATCAGGCATCTCTGCCTTTTTCACCTGCTGTGGCAACTGACTTGCATCCGTAGCCTTTCGCGGGTCATAGAAAGGCTGAGGCTCAGGGCTTTTCACGGGCGCCTGCGGCTCATGGGGAACCTCTTCTTCATGGGCAATCTTCTGGATAAGCCCCTCGTAAGATTTCCTGAGGGCAGTGCCTTCGGGAAGGGGAGGCTTCTCCGCGGCCAACGGCGCCTTCGGGGGCACCTCGGCCTTTGCCGGCGCCTTCTCGTGAGGCGGCGTTTTTGCCGCTGGCTCAGCGGGTTTTGCTGCCTGCTCAGCGGCCCTGTCGGTCATCTTCACCGGCGGCTCAGGGGCACGCTCCGGCGCCTTGGCATCGGGCTGCTCTCTTGTGGCGGCTTTGGGAAGGGGCGCCGTTTCTTTCGGCGGCGGTGCCGTTTCCATGAGCACTGGCTTCTCCGCCGTCGGTGGTGGCGGCACAATTTTCACGGGAGGCGCTTCTTTGGGCACAGCAGGAACAGCAGGTGCCTCTTCCCGGGGAGGAACCTCATCACGCTTGATAATATCAACTGGAGCAGGAGCGGGCTCCGCAGCGGGCATTTTTTGCTCCGTAGCGGCTTCGGCATGAGGCTCAAGGGCTTCAGACTTCTTGTCTTTTTTCTTTCCCTTTGAGCCGAGCTCGGCGACTTTCTGGGCAAGCACATAGAGAAGAGGGATGAAGAAGATGCCTATGGCAGAAGCGGCAGTCATGCCGCCGAACACTGCGGTGCCCAGAGAGCGCTGCGAGCCAGCCCCGGCACCCGTGCATGTGGCAAGGGGCAACACACCCAGGATGAAGGCGAAAGATGTCATCATGATGGGCCTGAATCGGATCCGGGCGCCTTCCACGGCGGCATCGAAGAGGGACATGCCCTCCTTTTCGTAACGCTCCTTGGCAAACTCCACGATGAGGATGGCGTTCTTCGCTGCCAGGCCCAGGAGCATCACGAGGCCGATCTGCACGTAGACGTCATCGACGATTTTCACCGCATTGATGGCCAGAAAGGCTCCCATTACCGCCACGGGAAGGCCGAAAAGCACTGAGAAGGGTATTGCCCAGCTCTCGTACTGGGCGGCGAGGAACAGGAACACGAAGACGATTGCGAGGATCATGATGTAAATCTGCGCCGATCCCGCCAGTTTCTCCTGGAATGCCGTGCCGCTCCATTCAAAGCTCCATCCCTGGGGAAGAATCTCCTTCGCGATGCGCTCCATGGCTCCCATGGCCTGCCCCGATGAGTAGCCCGGTGTCGAGGAGCCTATGATCTCCGCCGTGGGATAAAGGTTATAGCGCTGCACCAGTGAAGGCCCCGAGCCCTCTTCAATCTTGGCGAAGGTGGAGATGGGGATCATTCTGCCGTCCGGTGACTGCACATAGAGCCTCTTGATGTTGTCGGGAATCTGGCGGAAGTCGGGATCGGCCTGGATTGACACCTTGTACACGCGGTCATAGAGGTTGAAATCATTGACAGGCACACCGCCCAGGTAGATATTGATGGTCTGGAACACGGAGTTGAGGGGGATGCCCAGGTTCTTAATCTTGTCGCGGTCGAGCTGCAGGTTGATCTGGGGCACCGTGGTCCTGTAGCCTGTATAGAGGCTCATCAGGGCCGGGTCCTTGCCTGCCGCGGCGATGAACTTCTTTGACATGCTGTCGAGCTCATCAAGCCCGTGAGCCTGGCGATCCTCGAGCTCGAACTGGAATCCCCCGGCGTTCCCGAGGCCGGGAATGGGCGGCGGGAGAATGACGACGCCCAGGGCGTCGGGAAACTGCGCCACATAGTCGCGGACATGCTTCATGATGTACCTGATGCTCTTTTCCTTTGTCTTGCGCTTCTCCCAGTCTTCGAGCATGACCACGAGGCTTGTAGTGTTGGAGTTCATCGTGTTGTTCGTGATGTTCATGCCGCCCAGGACGGTCACGTATTTCACGCCGTGGAGCGTTTTAGCGAAATCTACGACCTTCATGGTGAATTTTTCGTTCCGCTCATAGGAGGCGCCGTCAGGGAGGGTGAGGGACACGAAGAAATAACCCTGGTCCTCGTCGGGCACAAAGGCCGTGGGAGTCTTTGTCGCCAGGTGGAACACGGCATAATATATTCCTGCAAGAATGAGAAGAGAGATGGGGGCTATGCGGATGACGAGCTTCACCGTGCCCACATAGAGCCGCGTCACCACGGCGAATACCTTGTTGAAGGAGCCGAATATGAAGCCGAAGATGCCTTTCATGTCAGAGCGGTGCTTCAGGATCATCTTGCAGAGCGCAGGGGTGAGCGTGAGGGCGACGCCGGCCGAGAGGCACACTGAGACGGAGAGCGTGAGGGCAAACTGCTTGTAAAGCTGGCCCGTGATGCCTCCCATGAAGGCTACGGGCACGAAAACTGCGCAGAGCACGAGGGCAATGGCGATTACCGGCGCTGTCACCTCATCCATGGCCTTTTCCGTTGCCTCCAGCGGGCTCATCCCCTGCTCGATGTGACTTTCGACGGCTTCCACCACCACGATGGCGTCATCCACGACGATGCCCACGGCAAGCACAATGCCGAAAAGGGAGAGGGTATTTATTGAGAAGCCAAGGACAAGAAATGAGGCGAAGGTGCCGATGAGGGACACGGGGACGGCAAGCATGGGGATCAGGGTGGCCCTGAAGCTCCCCAGGAAGACAAGGACCACGATGAGCACGAGGATCACGGCGTCCCTCAGGGCCTCGAGCACTTTTTCTATGGAGACGATGATAAAGTCGGTAGTGTCAAGGGTGACCTCGCATTTGAGGCCCGGGGGCATGTCTTTTTCCTTCTCCTTGAGAAGCTTATACAGCAGCTTCGTGGTCTCGACGGCGTTCCCGCCGGGGAGCTGGTAGACGATGATAAGGGCCGCCGGGCTGTCGTTCAGCTTGCCAAAGCTCGTGTAAGTCCTTGCGGCAAGCTCCACCCTTGCCACGTCGCGCATGCGGAGCACCGAGCCGTCAGGCAGTGATTTTATTATCATGTTGTTGAACTCTTCCACCTCGATAAGGCGCCCCTTCATGTTGACGGTGTATTGAATCTGCGTGCCAGTGTTTGCCGGCGGTTGGCCGATGGAGCCCGCAGGGGCCAGCACGTTCTGCTCGTTTACCACGGTGGAGATATCGTTGGCGGAGACGCCCAGCTTGGCGAGTTTCTCGGGGTCAAGCCAGAGGCGCATGGAGTAATCGCGCTGCCCTACGATTTTCGTATTGCCCACTCCCTTGGTCCTTGCGATGGGGTCAACCATCTGGATGGTCGCGTAGTTGCTCAGGAACACGTCGTCATAGACCCTGTTCGGCGAGTAAAGGGCGATAACCATCAGCATGTTGGGAGACTGCTTGGTGATGGTAATGCCCTGGCGCACGGCATCCTGGGGGAGCTGAGCCTGGGCCTTGCTGACGCGGTTGTTCACGTCCACGTTGGCCATATCGGGGTCCCTGCCTACGGCGAAGGTGCACGTGAGGTTATACTGGCCGTCGCTTGTGCTGTATGACGACATGTAGATCATCTGTTCGGCGCCGTTCACCTGCGACTCCAGGGGGATGGCGATTGACTGGGCGACCGTGGCTGCATCGGCGCCGGGATACTGGATGTTCACCTGCACCGAGGGCGGGGTGATATCGGGGAAGCGGGCGATGGGGAGCACCAGAATTGCAATGCTGCCGGCGATGAGGATGACAAGGGAGATGACGATGGCGACGATAGGGCGGTGTATGAAGAACTTGGCCATTACTTCACCCCTTTTTCGGGGGTGACAGGGCCCTCGGTGGGTTCCACCTCCATGTCAGGATGGACCTTGAGCATGCCTTCCACAATGACGCGCTCGCCGGCCTTGACGCCCTTGCGGACTATCACGTTGTTTCCTACCTGATCCCCCAGATCGAGGCTGCGCATTGCCACAATGTTCTTCTTGTCAACGACATAGACCACCTTGGCGTTCTGGTAGGTGATTATGGCCTTCTGAGGCATGAGGATGGCATTTTTCGCCTGAGCGATAGGGAGCCTTATTCTCCCGAACATACCCGGTCTCAGGAGCCGCTGGGGGTTGGGGAAGTCGGCCACCAGATTGAGGGTGCCCGTCTTGGGATCGATGGTAGGCTCGGTGATGGCGATCCTCCCATTGTAACGGTATTTGGTCCCGTCTGACAGGAAAAGCTCGAGGGGCGGCAGTTTCTCTCTCGATATTTTTCCGCCATGTATGAAGTTTTTCATTATCATGATATAGTCGGTCTCGCTGATGTTGAAGTTCACCCTCAGCGGATCGAGGTCCGTGACGTTGGTGAGGAGCGTCGCTTCACCATGGCCCACGAGGTTGCCCGGCGAGACAAGGCGCTTCCCGGCGATGCCGTCGATGGGGGAGGTGACGGTGCAGTAGCCCAGGTTGATCGTTGCCGTGGCAATCTGGGCTTTCGCTGACTCTATCTCGGCCTTGGCCTGCTCTATGGAGACCTTCTGCTGCAGGATGGTGTTTTTCAGGTTCGCCTGGGCCACCGCGAGGTTGGCCTCCATCACCCGCTCGTTGGCAAAGGCGTTGTCGTAATCCTGCTGGGGGACGGCTTTTTTCTCGGCCAGGGGCTTCTGGCGGTTCAGCGTGATAACGGCAAGGTTCAGGTTCGCTTTCGCTGACTGCACATTGGCCTTTGCACTTTCCACGACTACGGTGTCCACGGCCATGGTGAGATCGGCCTTTCCCTTGTCCAGGGCTGCCTTGGCCAGATCGAGATTGGCCTGGTAAGTGCTGGGGTCCAGCGAGAAAAGGACCTGCCCCTTCCTCACCTCCTGGCCTTCTTGAAAGTGCTGCTTGATAAGCAAAGCGTCAACGCGGGCCCTTATGTCAACTATCTCGGCGCCAGTAGTGGGATCGACTGTGGCCACGTATTCGCCGAAGATAGGCACCGTCTTCTGGATGATGGTCTGTACCTCGACGACAGGGGCCTTCGTGGGAGGCCCCGGGTGGATCGACTTGCCCTGGCCCTCTTTTTCCTTCTCGCAGCCGCCGAGAAAGGTGAATATGAGAAAAAGTGACGCCGTGACGGCAAAAGCTCTTTCAAGAAGTTTCAGGAACTTAGTCCAGGTGCCCATTAGATAGCCTTTATCTCTAACAAATACTTGTATTATTATGATGGAAATGACATGATTCTCTGCCTTATGGGATATTCCTTCCGTCATCAAGGGGAATTATGAGGTGAACTTGTGATCTGCCGTAGGGCCTGAGGATATTATCCTCACCGGAAGTGAGAGGCCATCGGGGGACTCAATATATTCTATGAGATCACGGGCATAAGAAGGGAGGTCACCGCGGCGGCGCGCACCGCTGATGTCCTTTGCAGGGCCGATGAATTCTATGAATTCATCGGGGACGCATTTAAAGAGAAGGCGCGAGCGCTCCTCTGACTTGTGGTGAGGGACGACTTTCAGCGCCTTTATGCGGATCGCCCCTCCCTGCATGCGTTCCCATTCAAAGTAATCATCGAGCTTATCCGTCACTTCCCCCGTGTATTCATAGGACGTGCAGACTTTGATCCTGTCGAGTTTTGTGAGGCGGTCGAGCATCGTGAGGGCAAGGGATTCGATGCCCCTGTTTATCGCGAGGGCGTAGCGCCAGGAGAGGAGGTCAGGCCATCCCGCCCTGGTGCCCCCCTGCCAGTCGGTGGCCACGTTGTGGCCCTCGTCCAGTTTTGAAGAAAGTTCCCTGTCCTCTGTCACAAGAGGGCCTGGACCATGGCGGTAGTTATATGCCCTTATGATGCCGATCCTTGACAGGTTGACCTTGCCGGCATAAGGTTTCATAAGGGCTTCGGCGTTGTCAATCGTGGTCCTGGTTTTCGTCACGTAAGGCCAGAAACCGTAATGATAGTCGATAAGGGCGCCCTGGGAGCCCTCGAAAACGGTGGAAGCTTCGCTCTCAACGAGCTTTTCCATGGCCTCTTCGTCCTTCACTAACTGAATGCCGCTGGAATTGACAAGGAACTTGTAGCTCCCAAGAGTTTCACTTACAAGGCCCTCATCGGCGAAATGCCTCACGAATGCATCTATGGCAGGATCGCTGCAGCGCTGAAGAAGCTCTTCGGCTTCTCTGAGCCTCTCAATCCTGTGAGCTTCAATTTTTTTCGCAAGGAGGGGACCGTCGAAGGCGTCACCAATGGTGAGGGAATTGTTCACCGGCCTCTCGCGCTCCATGGCTGCCTGCCCCACACCCATCCCCACGGTGCCGTGGCGCTCCTTTCCCCTGGAGAGCTCCAGGAGCTGCCCGATCATGGCATGCCAGGGAGTGACTACGGTGCAGCGGGGATCTATCGATACCAGTGAAAAGGGGCGTGCCACTCCTTTTTTCGAAAGCTCTTCAGCCTCGGCCACAAAGTTCTGAGGCTTGATGAGCATGTGCCGAGAGATGTGGGTTCTCACGCCGGGCACAAGGGTCCCCGAGCCGAACTGGCTGAAGCAGTGGCAGAGGCCTTCGGGCGTCACCACGTAGTGGGCCGCCTGGGGGCCCCCGCCGTAGCGTACAACATACCGGGCTCCATGGTGCCTCACCAGGAAATCCACCATGGAGCCCTTGCCTTCGTCGCCGTAACCCAGGCCGGCGGTAATTATGAAGGTCGCCTTTGCCACGCCTCTAGCTCGCTTTTTTCATAGGGAATGGCATGGGGAGGCGCCCCTTGACGGTCACTTTGGTGAGGGCCAGGCTTGAGCTGTAGTTCTCCAGGATTTTTTCCACGTCATTGAGGCGCTTCGAAGTCTGGCCCCTCTTCTTCATGTCAACAAGGTAGGAATCAAGATCGCGGGACTTGCTCGTAAGTGCCACGGCGCCCAGCATCACGTCGATTATGGCCTTGGGATCTGAGAGCATGAGGACCCGCTCTCCCAGCACTTCCTGCCACTGCCTCAGGATCTTGTTTTCCGTGTCGCTGCCACCCGCACCGTAGGGCTTGTGGATCAGGAAGACATTGAATTTTTTCCTGAGAGACTCGATAACCTTCCTGGAATCGCACTTCTCGATGTGGTCTCCGAAATGTTCCTTGACCATTTTGGGATCAATCTCCTTGTAGAAGCCCTCGTCGCCGCAGATGAACATAAAGGACTGCTCAGGCTTCTTGAGAATGCAGTGGTGAAGGTAGAAGTAAGCCATCAGCTCATAGGATTCGAAATACTGCCCGCCGCCGCCGCCCTCGAGCCAGATCCGTGAAAGGAAGTCGTCAAGCTCCTTGCTCTGCGAGAAATTACATATCTGCAGCGGTGCCCTGTCGGAGTATACGTCGCCTACCGCGGCAAAGCTGATTGCGGGATCGGGAAGGTAACCCTGCTTCTCGATCTCGCCGAAGAAGAGGGGGAGCTTGTCGTAGATGGTCTTGCTCCAGTTGCCCATGGAGCCCGTCACGTCAAGGATGCAGGCTATGGGGCTCCTGTGGAAGCAGTCTATATCCCGGCATTTCCGTTCGCCCTTCTTCTTTGGAAGAAAGGACTCGTCGGCATTGCTCGTCGAGAATGCCCTGTCCGATATGTCGGAGAACGCCCTGTTGCTTGTGGTGCTGAAGACGTCGCGGTCGTAGCATGAGCCTCCCATTATGTGTTCCTCCTTTTTAATGTGCCGCCTCAATGTTGAAAGGGTAGTACTCGTGCCGTGCACCGAATACTTCCTTGCGGAGATTCGAGAGCCTGTGATACATCTTCCACGCATCGTTGGCTCTTCCCGCGGGGTTCTTGAGCAGAAACTCCCCCAGGAACTCATTGATTCTGCTGTCCACGTGGTCAGGAACAGCCTCATCGCGCGGATCGCCGCCCAGCAGATACACCATCGACCTGCCAAGTGCAAAGAGGTCTGACGCGGGGTGGGGCCGGGTCCTGTGGCGCACTTCAGGCGCCGTGTAATCCCTGTGGATTTCCTCAAAGCTGTCGCAAGCGCCAGGGTTGATGATGCTCCTGGTAAAGTCCACAAGGAAAGCATTGTGATCGCGGGCGCGGACCATGATATTCCCGGGGTGGATGTTGCCGTGGAGCACGCCATGATAGTGCATATAGCCCAGGACCGACAGGAGTCTTTCGAGGATCCAGACCATGTTCCTTGCTTCTATGCCTGAAGGGTAAAGGGCGCGGACCTCCTCAAGGGTGATGCCGTCGATTCTCTTAAGGATAAGAGCTTTCTTCCCCTCTTCAGGGAAAATGAACTGGTCCTCAAGGCGGGGGAGCGACTGGTGGGTCACGTGGTCGTGGACAAGGGCTTCATTGATGATGAGGTGGTTGTCTTCAGCCGCTTTCACGGTCTTGATGACCACCTGCTTGATAGGGGCAACCCTGTCGTGGGGGTCGTCATATTCAGCGAGGTAAAGGTCACACCACTCGCCCTCCCTGAAGTATTCAAGGACCCGGTATTCCCTGCGGGCGGTGGTGATGACGCATTCAGCCTTGCCGGCCTCCATCTCGACAGGCTTCCCGTAAGTTCCGCCCGCGATTTTTTTGTCGGCTGCCATACGAAGGGCATTGACTGTCTTGGTAATGTTGTCGGCGTAAAGGCTTGCCTGCCTGTTGGTGCTGAAGAGGTCCGGGTGATAGAGCTTTATGAGGAACTTGTAAGCCTGGGAGAGCATCGCGGCCTGGCTTTCCGCCGTGGGCCCCAGGTCACCGAAGAGCTGCTCAGGGTGCTCGAAATGGCAGATCCTGTCGTGGACTTCCCTCAGGTGCTCGCTGCTCTTTTCTTTCGGCACGGCGACGGGACTGGTGCAGAGCGCCATCTTTCTTATCTCCCCTTCCGGATACCTGTGATCTCATCATAGCTTATGGAGAGCCGGCGGTCTGTACCCTCCAGTACAGAGGGGAGATTCTCCCCGGCCTTTCATTGAGAATGGTGAGCCGGCGGGATGGCAGGAATTGCTGTGGGAAACGGCTGTAAAGCCTCTTCAGCAGAGCGCACATGAGACGAAGAAGGATGGACCGGTCTCTTTTTCGAATAGATCTCAAGTGATCGAAAAACCTCGCGCCATGAGCGGTAAAGAGAAGTCTATGACAGAGCATTTTCATCAGTTCAGCAATGAGGAGCAGCGGCATGAGGTCACTGACACCAATTACGGTACGGTGGCCCTCAGATATTATTCTGATTATCCTTTCGGGAAGGAAATGTGCCGCGAGACAAGGGCCAGGGAGCACTTCGTTTTTCCGCCCATTCCCTCGATGGCGGCTTACATGGAAGCGAGAGAATGGGCAATAGATGCGATTGCCGTTGAGAGAGGGATAAAAAGAGGGGTTCGAAACTATATTGAATTTGCGGGAGGATTCCACACAAGGGCCCTCTGGATGACTGTCAGGTATCCTGAGATATCTTTTGTCGATACCGATCAGACAGGCCTTGTGCACCTCCATAAGAGAGAGCACATCAGGGCGATCCTGGGGTATGAGCCAGGGAACCTGCATTATGAGGTCCTTGATGTCGTTGAGGGAACAGGCAGGGAAGAGGTGAGAGCCCATCTGCTGCCGGATTCACTGGCAGTGGGGATGATTGCGGGGCTGCTGCGCTATCTCACCCATGAGCAGAAGGCCCAGGTGGCGAGGCAGACTTCGGCTCTGCTGGGAAAAGGGGGGATATGCATCACCTGCGATACCTTCACCAAGGCAGATCTTCACGATCCCGCCGCAACCCTTGACCCCAGGATAGTGCAGGAGCTCACCGTCGCAAAGCGTGGCGTTGATTATTATGCCACCATGCTTGACAACGTCAATCATTTCAGGGAGATATTTCAGGGCAACGGATACCGCTCAATCGAGTTCGTTGATACCGGGACACTGGTCCCTGATATAAGCTGCCTTCACAATGATGAGTTGTTCAAAAATGAAAGTGAGGGCGAAAAAGAAAGGGCCAGGGATTTCTACAGGAGAAGAAAGCTGGCCGTCATGACGGTTTAGGAGACCACCGTCACTTCTGCCGCGGGTCCCCTCCCGGGGAGCCCACGATGAGACCGGAGGCAAAGATCACGGCGTAAGGCTCAGTGACGAGCGCCGCCTCCCCTCGAAAAGGGCCGTGCTCCCGTAGCCCGACTCCCGCAGAAGTCCTGCTGCCTTATCGAAACTCCTTGTGATATGGGAGGGGTCGTGGGCGTCAGCAGTTATCACCACGGGTATTTTTCTGAGTGCGCACTCATTGATGAGGGAAGGCGATGGATAGAATTCTCCGACGGGCTTGTATGCCCCGGCGGTGTTGAGCTCAAAGGCAAGGCCATGGGAGACCATGGCATCCAGGGCTTCCGAGACGGGGCCGTTGATATCAACGGTGGCATAGTAACCGAACTTCTTGGTGAGATCCATGTGGGCTATGATGTCGCAGAGGCCGCTTTCGGCAAGCTCCCTGATGCGGCGCCAGTAAAGGACGATAACCTCGTTGCGCTCGTTTTCCGAGAGCGCCTCCCAGGTGCACGGATGGGCATCAACGCAAAAGCCGTCAACGATATGGACCGAGCCTATCACATAATCAAAGGGAAAGGCCTCCAGCATGCTTTTCAGGCGGCCCGCGGTGCCGGGGAAGAAGTCCGCCTCGATGCCGAGCCTGATGTTAAGACTCCCCTGGAGGCGCTCCTTCTCTTCAAGCACGGATTTCACATACTCTTCAAGCTTTTCGACGGGCATGCTCCAGGTATGGCTTGCTCCTGAGGGATCGAGGACCAGGTGGTCTGAAAAGCCAAGATCCCGGAGTTTATGAAGCGCCGCCATCCGTGAGTAATCGCCCATTTCCCCCGAGCCATCACTCCAGCGGGTATGGACATGATACGATGTTTTCAAGACTTTCATCCTCTCCATTTCACTTCATTTTTCATGCAGGGATTCTTTTCTCAGGCTCCCGGCAGGGCCGATCCTTAATGAATTATCCTGTGGCAGACGATCTCCTCCACAGAGGCCGGCCGTATTCCCGGCCTTTGAGAAAATGCGGGAGAGGGAACTTTTCCATGGCAAGGCAGGGGGATCTCTGAAAATGTAGCTGCCCCGTGAGAGGGAAACAGGGATAAAAGTAAGAATCGTTAAGAATATCCGTGAGCATAAACGGGCACGCGTGGACTGAGCTGAGAATCAAAACAAAGTACTCGACACCATTGCCCTGGAGCAGTGAATATGGCCTCTCAGGAAAAACCCGGCGACAAGTACGCGCAGGCACTGAAATCCCTTGGTGAGCTTGCCTCCCCGCCTGAGGCGCGTGGCCTTGGCGAGCTGCTGGAGCATTACAGGGAAAAGTCCCGTCTCAAGAGCTCAGCTTTCTTCTATGAAGTCCTTGCAGGGGGGATTCATGACAGCCGGAAGCGCGTGGGATACTTCTGCAACCTTGTGCCCGATGAGCTGATCATTGCCTGCGGCGCCCTCCCTGTGAGGCTCTGCAGTCACGATCCCTGCTGGGCGAAGTGCGGGGAAGCCCTTCTCTCTCCCGACCTCTGCCCGGCCCTGAAATCCACGGCAGGCGAATTCGCCGGGAAAGCAGTCGGCGACCTGGACCTTCTCATCGTGCCTGCCGCATGTGACGGGAAAGCAAAGCTTGCAGAGCTTCTCTCACCATTTGTGGAGATATGTTTCCTTGACATCCCCAGGGACAGTGATTACCTGGCGAGTGCCGGCCATTGGGAAGAGCGTTACCGGGCGCTTTTCGGCTTCCTCAGGAAGAGATACCAGGTGAAGGCGGGAAGGAAAGATCTGCTGCGGGCCTGTGATGCGGTCAACAAAAGGACATCAGTCTTCAGGAAGATTTACCGCCTCAGGGCATCTCAGGCGGGTGCCGTGAGCACCTTCGACTATTTCATCATGGCCCAGGCTTCCTTCCATGTCGATCCGCTCCTCTGGAGCGAGAAGGCCGGGGCCCTCCTTGAAGAGGCCCTCGGGGCCGGCAGGGAGGAAGAGAAGGGTAAAAGGATAGTGCTCGCAGGGTCGCCTGTACTCTTCCCGAGCTTCAAGGTCCTTGAGGTCCTCGAGGAAGCCCGGTGTCATGTGGCAGCCGATACGATCTGCAGCACCTATGGAAGGCTCTACGACCCCGTGCAGGTTGACGAGGAGACGGAGCTTGGGATTCTCCGATCCCTGGCCCTCAAGCACATTGCGGCGAGCATGTGCCCCTGCCTCATAGGCGTGAGCAAGCTCCTGGACCGCATCATCGACCTGACGGGTGAATACCGCCTGGATGGCGTCGTCTATCACAGCCTGCACCTCTGCCAGGTCTTTGAGATGCAGTCGTCCCTTGTAAGGCAGGTGCTCAAGGAGAGGGCCATGCCCTTTCTTTCCCTCCAGGCCGATTTTGCCCCTGGAGATAAGGAGCAGCTCCGCACAAGGGTAGAAGCTTTTATGGAGATGATTCCCTGAATATGGTATAATGAAAAGCGATACACCAAAAGGCGAAGGCGGTGCGAAGATGGCACATGGACGATCCCTCCCGGTTCTTGTAATGACGGCTCTGGTGATGCTTACCGGCACGGTGTGGCCCCATCTCTGCGACAATGTCTTCCGCCAGGCCGATATGCTTATCGTGAAGCCTGAGACTTACAACCTGGTGGTGCAGGACAAAGCCTCCTTCAAGGTCTTTCTGCAGAACAACATGGACCGCGGCATTGCCGAGATCAGCCTCCTGGCCTCAAGCCCCGCCTTTGATTTTGTCGTCACCCCCTCAAAGATGGCCATACCCAAGGACCAGCGTGTCTTTTTTGAGGTCTCCATGACGGTGAAAAAGGGGATGAACACGGGGAACTATCCCGTGAATTTCAAGCTTGTGGGGGGCGGCAGGGAATTCAAGAGCTTCAGTCTCAGCACCCAGGGCGGGGGAGGCTCGGCGGCACCTGGTGCCGCGGCAATGTCCTCGGGCCCTGCCAATCTCCTCATTGTACCGCAGTCCCGGGGAGGTATTAAAATCGATGGGGTCATCGATGACAGCGTGTGGTCCTCTTCGGCGGTTTTGTCGAATTTCTCCTCTTCGGCGGGGAGCAAGGCCCTCTACCAGTCCGTGGTGCTCGTGAGCTTTAACAGGGAGTGCCTCAATTTCGGCATCCGTTGCTCCGATGAGAGTGCCGAGGCCCTTTCGCCCGAGGACAGGGTGGACCTCTATCTCTCCCCGAAAGAACCTGGCAAGCTCAAGTATCATGTGAGCGTCTCACCCGATGGGAAGACGACCTTTGACACCCAGGCACACGGCGGCGCCCCGGCACCGTGGAATGTCGGAAATGCCAGGTGCCGCACCTCGAAGATGAAGAAAACATGGTTTGCCGAGCTCTCCATACCCTTTGCCGCCTTCGGGACTGCCTGCCCGACGGCTCCCCAGAAGTGGTCCATCAGGATAGAGAGGACCAAGGCCAGCGGGAAAAAGGAAAAAAGCTTCTGGGCAGCCGATGCATCAGGTTATAACAACGACAAGGGCTTTGGGCAGATTATCATCAACCCGTGACATGAAACATCCTCTCCTTTTCGTTGCAGTGGTGCTGCTTCTCTCAACGGGCCCTTCGCGGGCCGCAGAGCTTGGCATTGATTTCACCTGGCCCTCATATCCCGGTGATTTCTATGCTTCAGGGACCGTATCGTTTCCTCCCGGCGCCGTGAAAACTCCCCGGAATATCACTGTATTCGGCAGCGGGGGCTCGGGCGAGCAGCCCGTGAAGGTCTCAGGCGAGGAAACCTGGCCCGACGGCTCTCTCCTCTCATGCGAGGTCACCTTCGCGGCCAACTCGGGAAGGAAGGAGAGCTACGTGCTCCGCTTCGGGCCGGAAGTCAGGGGGACCAGGGTTCTCACCGAGACGGCGGTCCTTCCCACTATTTCATTTTTTACCGGCGGAGCTCCCAGGACCTCTGAAAACGTCAACATGGACGTGGGGCAGCTTAATGTGATGGTGGACAGGAGCCCCGCCGTTTTCTATTACTGGCATGTCATTCCCATAATGCTCCTCACTGTCATTGTCGTGATCCGCGGCAGGCGCGCGGGGAGGCCGCGGTGATGCCAGGGAAGAAAAGCATTTTCAGATGCCGGATCTCCATGATCCGGAGAATAGTGCAGGTTCTTTCCCTTATTCTGCTCGTGTACGGCGGATATCTCTTCAAGGAGTCCATAGAGGGGCCATCATTGGCCAGCGGCCAGGGGCAGTTCTTTCCTTCCCTCAAGGCTCCCCAGGGCGCCATCTCGACGACGCAGTTCCAGCAGGGGAGCATCCTGTGGCCCTCGGGGGCCACGCCGGTCCTGGAGAACTACCCTCCCGGCCTTATCTGCAGGTTCAATCCCAAAGGGGGCATGTTCAAGGCCTGCTTCCTCCACTTCATTTCCGAGAACCTCACATGGAGGACGGCCGTGAAATTCATGCTGCCCCATATCACGCTTTTCATGCTGCTGTGCTTTCTTCTCGGCCGCGCCTGGTGCGGCTGGACCTGCCCCATCGGCACCGTGGGCGACTTTCTTACGTGGCTCAGGAGAAAGATGAATATCCCCATGCGGCGCTTTTCTGTCCCCTTCAGGCATGGCCTCGTATTCTCCTCTTACGGCCTCCTTGCTCTCACCACTGCAATCTCGGCTTTCATCGGGATCCCGAAGTATGCCAGGTTCCAGTGCAACCTTTTCCTCCCTTACTGCCAGGTCTGCCCGGCCCGGATCATATGCCCTCTCTTCGGACTCATCAGGCCCAGCTGGAAGGATTTCACCTCCCTCACCACCACGATATTCACCCTGCTTGCCTGGGTGGTTCTGGGGCTTTTTGTGGCGGCCTTCTACTGGGGCCGCCGCGTATGGTGCCATCTCTGCCCCGTGGGGCTCATCAACTCCTGGTTCAACAGGGGGAGCGCCATGGAACTGGTAAAGGATCCCCTGAAATGCAACAAATGCGGCTCATGCGCCGATGCCTGCCCCATGGGCCTCACGGCAATGTACGAAGAGGAGAGGAATGTCATCTACAACCAGGGCGGCTGCATCATGTGCCTCAGGTGCGTCGAGATATGCCCCCGGAAGGGCTGCCTCTCAGCGCGTTTCCTGGGGCGGAAGATTACCGAGTCCAGGTTTGAGTGACCATGGTTTCTCACGTTCTGATTGAAATACCATGAGAAGGTGAAAGAGAAAGGGGAAAGAATACTAGTTATTGAATGGGGAGCAGTGTTTTCTGCGAAATAAGACAAATCCCCGTAAAAAAGATTGCCAGCACCGATCATACTAATTATCTCACTCAGGAGGGCTCACATGCCCGCACATAAAGCAGCAAGAAACAAGAAACCCCTGTTCACCGGCGATTTTCCCCACACGGAAGATTTTCTCCACAGCATCATCAACTCGATGGCCGAGCCCGTCTTTGTCAAGGACGACCAGCACCGCTGGATTCTCATCAATGAAGCTTATTGTGAGCTTGTGGGATACTCGCGGGAAGAGCTGCTAGGCAAGTCTGATTATGATTTCTACCTTAAAAGAGAGGCAGATGTATTCTGGAAGAACGACAGCGAGATGCTCTCCACGGGAAAAGTGAAAGTGAATGAAGAAGATTTTACCGACAGGAGCGGGAGATACCATGTGATAAGGACCAGGAAATCCCTTTACATTGACAGTTCAGGCAGAAAATTCATTGTGGGGATAATAATCGATATCACCGAGCGGAGAGTGGATGAAGAGAAGATAAGGAAGCTCAATGCCGACCTCGCCCAGCGCGTTGAGCTGCGCACCGAGGTGATTGAAGCCATCAACAAGAAGCTTGTAGAGGAGATAGCGGAGCGTATTGATGCTGAAAAGGCCCTCAGAGACTCCAGAAATTACCTGGATAAAATGATCAATACCATTGCTGATCCAATTTTTGTCAAAGACAAGCGACACCGGTGGGTGCTGCTCAATGACGCATACTGCGCTTTCATGGGATATACAAGGGAGGAGCTTCTCGGAAAAACCGACTTTGATTTCTTTCCCCATAAAGAAGCCAAGGTATTCTGGGAAAAGGATGAGGAAGTTTTCAGGACAGGCGTGGAGAATGTCAATGAAGAGCAATTCACTGACAGGGGCGGAAAAACCCACACGATTATCACGAAAAAGACCCTTTACAAGGACAGCTCCGGTACCATGTCCATTGTGGGGATTATAAGGGATAGTTCGGAACAGAAGCTTATTGAGGAAAAACTGAAGGAGAGCGAGCAGAAATACCGGGCCCTTTTCGAGTCATCTCCCGATGCAATCTTGGTGCTGGACGACGGGGGAATCATCAGGGATATCAATGTCCGGGGCGCCGCCATGTTCTGTTCATCAATCGATGAGCTGAAGGGAAAGCATTTCAAGGAGATTCGGAGACTTACTGAGAAGAGCAAGGATATGGTCATTGAAGCCTTTTCCCGGAGGATGAAGGGAGAGATAATCGCCCCCTACAGGATCGATTTCACTGACGCTGAGGGAAGGGCCCGCGTCGGAAGGGTCACCGCAGTAGCCCTCCTGAACGGCGACAATCTCATAAGGGGTATCGTGGTCATGGTTGCGGACATATCAGACATGGGATGACGTTCTGAGATGATCCTGCAATAGTTTTGTTACATATTTTTAACGCTGTTTACAGAAAATTTACTTTACAAGCCTTTCCTTTCTCCGTTTCTGCCTGATAATAGTAATTACAGGAACTCTTTCGTCCGTGCCTTGTTTCAATACCATGAGCTGTCCAACAAAAAGGAGGATGCGCCATGTCAGATGACAACACCATAACCGAAATAGAGGAAACCTCTTCCAGGAGCCAGAGTGCCCCTGTTCAGCCGCCACCGTCAACGCCCCCGCCTGCCCAGGCCGCTGCATCTTCAGCCCCTTCAGCAGAGAAGGAGGCCTCTGACCCGGTAAAAAAGCAGAGTGAGTCACAGACATCCCTGAGCAGGGAGGCTGAAAAGCCTCAGGTTCCCGGGGAGCAGCCATCCTCCTCGGTGTCCTCCTTCAGGGACGCCTGGTCGGTTGCGGTCAATGGAAAGAAGGAGTTCGGGGAGCCTTCGAAGTCTGAGCCGAAGGAGCCCCCGAAATATACCGGCGAGACGTCAAGCGCCAAGGATCCGAAGGAGCCCCCGAAATTTACCGGTGAGCCATCAAGCGCCAAGGATCCGAAGGAGCCCCCGAAATATACCGGCGAGACCTCCAAAAGCCCGCTCCAGAGCGCCGGTGAATACGTAGAGAAGGGCATGGACCTTGCCGGCATGGGCGGCCTGGGGAAAGCGGTAAAAGATACGGTCCTCACCGAGGGGAATGTGAAAAGCATCGGTGAGGATGTGCAAAAAGTGATGGACGGGCAGGCAAAGAAGGCGGAGGAAACCGGTGCTGCCGCCGATGGCGCGGGGAAGCCCAAGGAAACACCCCTGGAGAGGGCCGTGAATCTTGCCAAGCTTGGCCTCCATGTCCCGGAGCTCAGGAAAATAGGCGATGAGATAAAGGAGAAGGGCTTCACCAAGGAAAGCGTGGAGAAGCTCAAGGAGATTGCGCCTGATCTCAAGGGCGTCATCACGCCTGAAAATATGCAGGCATTCAAGGACCTCAAGCCTGAGACGCTGGACAAGGTGTTCACCCCTGAAGTGATGAAGGAGATGCAGGAGAAGTTTCCCAAGCTCGCTGAGAAGCTTAATTCAGGGAACCTCGACAAGTTCAAGCAGAACCTGGGGAACCTTCAGCAGAATCTCACAAAGGAAAAGATGGCCTCCACGATGAGCCAGCTTGAGCCCTGGGTAAGGACCGCCGGGGGCGAGGGGACCCTCAACATGCTTGACAGAATGATCGGTGATCCTTCCAAGCTCGGCGGCGGCGACAAGACCCTTTCGACGGAGGACTTCAAGGAGATCGCCAGAGGCGCCCTCAACACCGGGACGGGCCAGCAGCTCCGCGACCAGATGCTGCTGCAGAACGTGCCGCTCATCACTCACGGCATCCTGGGGAGGGAGCTGAAGAACCCGAACAGAGTGGAACGGCGCCTCAACTTTGCAAGGAACCAGGCGACACCGGAGCGCATCGCCAGTGAGGCCAAGGCCCGGCAGAATGTCCTTGGCTCAGTGGGCCTCCCTGACAGCACGGTACCGCGGAGCTTCACGGAGCAGGAGATCAAGGGCCTCGCCGACGCGGCCCGCCGCGCACAGAACATGGGCATGGGTTCGATGCAGTGCCCCCAGGGATCAAGCGACCAGGATGCCATGCACCAGATGCTCCAGAATGCCGTAAAGCCCCTCATGAAAACCTTGAGCCCGGAGAACGGCATCACCCAGCAGGAGATGCATAACCTGGCGCAAGTGGGAAACATGACCTATGACGTCCTCGGGAGCCTCTACCAGGCCCTGGGCGGCAGATACAGGTAAACCGCTTCACACCTCGCAGCGGAGGCCCATGAAAGCGGCCCAGGCATCGCGGGCGGCCTCCAGAACGAGGGGGCGGTGGGCCTCAATGAAGCGCATCTTTTCATACAGGGCGCAGCAATGGGGATCGGGCCCGTTGATGTCCCCTGAGTAATAGTAAGCCCTTGCCCTGCATCCTCCCCCCGAATCGGCAAGGGCCGGGCAGGACGCGCATTGCTTTGACGGCACGAACATCCCGCTGCGGGCCTGGTACTGCTCCCATAGCTCCATAAGGCTTGACTCCCGCACGCTCCCGCCCAGGAATTCCGTGCTGAAGAAGGCGCAGGTAGTGGCTTTCCCATAGGCATTTATCCCGAACTTGCTGCATTTCGCCGGGCAGCCGAAGCCATCCCATCCCCTGTCGGTAAAGTTCTCCAGGTGGAGGCCCCCATGGTCTGAGAGGTCCCTGATCTTCTGCTTGAGGTAAGGGATCATTGCGGGGGGGATGAGAAGCTCTCCATGGGCTGCAGCTCTTCCCGAGGGCTTTATGGTGCCCACGACGATATTTCTCACCGCCAGGCGGGAGAGGAGCCCTGGAAGCTCCGTCATCTCGGTAAAGTTTCCCCTGTGCACGGTGAAGTGCACCGAGAGGGCCTTGAGGCCCGAGGATTGAAGGAGCTCGAGGGCCTTGAGGGCAGCCCTGAAAGCGCCGTTCCCCCTGAGGGAATCATGGCTTGAAGCCTTTACGCCGTCCAGGCTTATCTTCACCCTGACTCCCTGCCTGGCGAGGCAGGCAGCGGCTTCTTCCGTCATGAGCACACCGCTTGTGAGAAGGGTGACTCCAAGGCCGAGAGCCCCGGCCCTGGCGAGGATATCCATGAGATCCTCGCGGAGCATGGGCTCGCCGCCAGAGATGACAAGGTTTTTCACCCCCATGGCATGGCACTGGTCAACGATACCCAAGAGCTCCTCACCGGTGAGCTCCCTGGCAAAAGGCTCGCCAGAGGAGGAGCAGCAGTGCAGGCACCTGAGCGGGCAGGCATTGGTCACATCGAGGTAGAGCCGTGATGGGAGGCGGCAAGTGCTCATCGGCGTGCCTGCCTAACAGCCTGTGGGCTCAATGTGGTATTGTACGGCATTCTGCTCGAGTGCCCGGGTGATTATCTCTTTAAAAGCGGGGTTGCCGTCAACAGGGCTGTTCATGACCCGGCCGAACAATCTCTGGTCGAGCATATCGGCTCCAGGTTCACGGCGGCCCAGGGTCTTCTTCACTTTACTTTTTGCTGCTGCAAGCATCTGGGGGAAGCCCCTGAACTCCATGAGCTCCTCTGCCACAAGCCTCTCGACCTTGTGAAGAAGGGCAGGAGAAGCTTCGGACCTCAATCTGTAGAGGTACGAGGGCTCTCCCGCCCTGTCCCATTTTTTGACTTCGAGGCAGTTGGCGGTAAAAAGCTCGCAGAAGGCGAGCATAACGGTCTTTTCAGCGCCATGCCGGCAATAGACGGATTTATACTTGTCGTAGAACCTGCTGGTATCCATGGGCTTCTCCCTCAGTCAGGTCGCCTCACCAAACCCGGCAGAAGACTCCCTCGGGGACCGTCCCGGTCCCGAATGATGTCCCTCATCCACCGGTATTCCTGCAGCCGCCGGAGAAAAGCAGAACCCCTATTAGGGCCGAAAGAAAGAGCATCTTCAACCCCTTCATTTCGCCTCCTTGGGAAGTTTTTGCCGATTTATGCCTTAAGAGGGAAGCAGAAGGCCTCCCTGGTTTTTAGTAACGGTTCTTCTTGAAGCCGCCGCCGCCCCTTGCTCCGCCGCCACCTGAATCTTTCCTGTCCCTTGCCTCGTTCACGGTAAGGGCTCTCCCGTCAATCTCCTTCTTGTCAAGACCCGCGATGGCCGCCTTGGCCTCTTCCTCGCTGCTCATCTCTACAAAGCCGAACCCTTTGGACCTCCCCGTGTCACGGTCAGTGATGATGCTCACCGATTCCACGGCGCCGAAGGGGGCGAAGAGCTCGCGAAGGTTGTCCTCCGTGGTGCGGTAGGCAAGGTTCCCCACATACACTTTTTTACTCATTCCTGAAGCTCCTTCTCCAGATTTGCTGGAATAATATCGGTACATACCGGCTGTCATTCACTATAAAATTCAGGACCCGCCGGCACACAAAACAGGAGCCTCAGGGAAGCCTAATTCTCTATTGAACAACTGCGTTGATTATTATACCATGGTTTGGCAAGTACGTGCAATAAATTGCCTTGAAAAAAAAACTTTTTTCTGGTACACTGTCCTCAAGTGGAGGACAAGCCTTCAGTATCAAATTTTCTGGGAAAGGTGCCCCATGCTTATGAGAGCTGACAGAAAAATTTTTTTTTCACCGGGACTGGGGGCGCTTCTTTTCATTCTCAGCATCATTGGCCTCTGCTGCGGGCGGAAAGCTCCACCCCCGGTAGTGGCGCCGTCCCTGAATGCTCCTTCCAAAGCGGCGCCGGTTCTCAGTGACGAGGAAGCAGTAAAAAGGATATCCCTTGACAGAGATGTGCTTGCCATGATCAGAAAGGAATCCAGGGAGCCCTTTTCTCCTCTCAATGGCTGGAGCCCTGACGGGGAGCAGGTTGAGGCGCCCGGTGTCATCCTCCCCATAGAGGGTCAGGACGTGGAGCAGCTTGTGGAGAAGATGCGCGAGCCCCTTCAGAAAAAGGGCTATCAGCCATATATCACTGATGTGGCAGGTGAAAAGGTAAAATGCCTCACCCTTGTGAAAGATACTGATCCTTATGCAATACTGGGGATAATGCAGACCAACGGCGTCAACTGCGATATCACAAATGAAAAGATAACAGAGAAGCTTATGGCATGGCAGGTGCGCTTCCCCATGGTCATCCTGGGCGCCGGGCAGGACTGGGTGGAGGTAAAGTTCAGAAAGCTTCCTTCATCGATGGATGCCTTTGCGAAGGAAGTATACGAATTCTGCCCCGACTGCGTGGATCAGGGCTGCGGATCGGTAGAGGCCCTGGCCTGTGAGATAAAGAAAACGGGAAAACTTTTCCTGTGGTGGGACTGACATGCGGTACATAAGTGCATTTATCATTCTTCTCGTATTTTTTGTGACGGGCTGCTCAAAGGATGACAACGGCGGCTGGACCGGTACCTCCGGCAACAGCTCCACGTCTGATGAGGATCTCTGGGGATCGCTGGGTTACTCAGGTTTTTCGGCAGGTGAAGTCGATTATCTCTCGTTTGATGCCAACGGGAGCGGATACTACATGGGCTACCGCGATATTGCCAACGGCAACAGGGCCACGGTAATGAAATATGACGGATGGTCGTGGTCCAATGTTGGCAATGCCGGGTTTTCACCAGGCACCATGGATTCTCTCTCCCTTTCTTTGAGCGATGCAATCCCTTATGTGGCATTCCGCGACCATGTAAACGGGAACGGCGTAACGGTGATGCGGTTTGACGGCGGGCAATGGAGCTATGTCGGAAGGTCGGGCTTTTCTGCAGGTGAAGCGGCATTTATATCGCTCAAAGTATACGGCGGGGTGCCCTATGTGGCTTACATGGACGGGGGTAACGGCAACAAAGCGACAGTCATGCGCTATCACGAAGGTTCCTGGCTTCCTGTGGGAAATGCCGGCTTTACCGAGGGAACTGCCGGTGACATATCCCTTTCAGTCTATAATTCTGTGCCTGGAATCGCTTATATGGACGGGACGCGGGGGAACAGGGCGACGGTGTCTCATTTCGTAAACGGCGCCTGGCAGTTCATGGGGAGTCCCGGTTTTTCCTCTGATACCGCGCAGTATACTTCGCTCTTTATTTACAGCGGTGTGCCCTACGTGGCTTACCGCGACGGCGGCTACAGCGCAAGGGCTACGGTGATGAAGTACACGGGATCATGGGAAAGTGTGGGCTCGGCGGGATTTTCCGACGGCCCCGTCGAGTACACTTCGTGCTTTGTGACGGGGGGGGGCGTCTATGTGGCTTTCAAAGACAGTGACCATGAGAATAAGGCTACGGTGATGTACTACAGCGGGTGGGGCTGGGAGGCCCTGGGAAAGAAGGGGTTCTCCTCGGGAGAAGTGCGCTCAGTCAATCTTCTCGTTCAGGACGGCTATGTCTTTGCAGGGTTCAGGGATGATGGATATGATGGGAAGGCGCGGGTTATGAGATACGACAGATGGCAGTAAGGGGGCCAAGTGAGCGATAATTATCTTGATAAGGCTCACGGGGAGTTTGACAGGGGCCTTGAGCATCTGAAGGCCGGCGAGTTCTGGGAAGCCCGGGAGTGCTTCGACAGGTCTCTGGAGATTTCCAAAAAGCTTCCCGGGACGGAGAGGCACCAGGCATACTGCCTTCTCAACATAGGCGTGGTCCTTGCAAGCAGTTCCTCCACCGAGCTCGAGGAAGCAGGAAGCTCTTTCCTAAGCGCCCTGTCACTCTTTAAATCCGTCAATGCCTTGGCAGAGGTGGCTCTCTGCCACTTTTACATAGGCAGGGTTCACAATGATCTGCACAGGCCAAAAGAGGCGGAAGCCTCCCTCCATGAAGCCCTTGAGCTCTTCGCATCACTCCCGCCGATGGATCTCCATCCCGGTGATCATGCCCTCTGTCATCTCTACTATGCCGATGCCATCCTGCGGCAGGGAGACATCGAGAAGGCCGAAACTCATTACCGTGAGGGCTTTTCACTGTATCAGCGCTCTTTCGGAGATGATGACATGATGGCTGATTATCTCATCGCCGCCGCGAGAAGGCTCAAGGCCGCACATGAGCCCCGGCGGGCCTCCCCCTATTTTGAGCAGGCTCTCGCGGTGCTCATGAGGCTCCCCCCCTCCAAGAAGAATGAATATCTCCAGCAGGTGTGCCGGCGCGAGCTGGGAAAGGAGCCTAAAAAGCCCGCAGCGGAGTCCCGTGAGATATCCTTCTCCGATGCCATTGAGAGGATGGACCTTGCGGCCCTGAAGCGTTTTGTGGACAGGGGAGGCGAGGAGCACATAGGCGAGAAGCTCGGTCTCGAGCGCCTCGTTTCCTACGAGTGTTCTGATGATATCTTCGGGATCTTCAGGAATGTCTCCACGGGTGATGCGAGGCGGTATTTTCTCGAGGTCCTCTCCAGGTTCTCCGAGGCTATAAAAAACAAGGACCACGAGACGCTCTCAAGGCTTATATCGGCAGGCACAGGCATCAATGCATGGAACGACAAGGGGCAGACCCCCCTTCACCTGGCGGCGTACAACGGCCTTGCCGATGTGGCGGGATTTCTTATCGCAAAAGGTGCCGATATAGATGCCCGTGACCACAAGCACCTTACCCCCCTTCACCTTGCTGCCCACGAGGGCCATGGGGAAGTGATAAAGGTCCTAATCGCGGCGGGGGCCATGGTAAATGCCCGCGATGGAGGCAACAGGACGCCCCTTCACTGGGCCATGGCCAAAGGCCATGAGAGCGCTGCAGAGATCCTTCGTGCCCATGGCTGGAAGCAGGGGCGGTAGCTCTCACTCTCCATGAGCCTGCTCCCCGGGACCTGCCGAAAGTTTCTCCCTCACGGCGGGAATCGACCTTTCAAAAAGCATCCTGAGGGAAGGATGGGTTTTCATGAAAGCCTTCAGGGCCTCTTTCCCCTTGAGAGTGAGCCACGAAGAGGGGAAAGTGTCATAATAGCTCCTCAAAAGCGATGAGAAGTGAAAGGCTGAAGCAAAAGATGCGATGGCGCTGGAGACAAGGAGCGCCATGAGGCGCAGAGAAATACCATCTTTTGTGAACGGCGAGAGGCCTTCGACAAGAAGGATGCCAAGTGCCGCAGTCGAGAGCAGGGCGGAGGCGGAGAAAAGAAGTGTCGTGCCGCGGCCTGTTGCGGGGAGGCTCATTGTCCTGACATACTCCTTGTACCTGTCCGAAAGGAGAAAGCCCATTTCCGTATAGTGCCTGACCATGCTCTCCCTGAAGGCCGAGAGCTCCTTTGAGAGCCGCGCCGGCCAGTCATCAACAAGCTCCTGTTGAAATTTCCCGTATGTCGTCTTCTTCCCGATGAGTCCCTTCGCAATGATAAGCTCTATGGGGTGGAGGGAGCGGTTTTTTTCATCGTCTGAGAGAAGCTCCTCTATGTCAGGCGCCGCGGTGATGGTGCGCCATTCGCTGCGCTTTTCCCTTGAGGTGTATTCCTGGATGATAAGAAAACGCTCCTCTATCAGGCGGTAAAGGGCCGCATCCCGTGCCCCCTGGAGGCCGTGGAGCAGGAAGGAGAGCTCCAGGAGGCTGTTCTTTTCGAGGCATCCGCTCTCCGTGGTCAGATTTATCTCATATTCAAAGCGGCGCTGTCTGGCAATGAGGTCTGAAAGGAAGAGCCAGTAAAGGCCTGCGGAGATAATAATCCCCAGCAGTGCACCGGTAAAAAGATACAGAATGACACCGGTAACGATGGAGGCACCACCTTTCACTCTTCCAGTGATTATTAGAGGGCTCCCGGTGAAATACCTTCAGGCAGTGGTGCCATTGTCTCCACTCCACCAAGAAGGAAGTTTCTTCCTGGCACCAAATACTATAAGGAAGTGCATAGTCCTCGCATCATTACGGGGTGAGCACCTCAAGACAGATAATCCTGGAGAAAAAAGCATGGAGAGGGGCCTCTTCAGCCAGTCCCCGGTAAGGAGGTTGCCTTGGTGAGAAGCCATACTGTGTGCGCTGCCGTTCTCCTGTGCCTCATGATATTCTTCATGGCAGGGTATTCGTGGGGACAGCCCTCCTCTCCCGAAAAGAGCTGCCCTGCCCTTGAATCGATGCTTGCCACCTGCGAGCAGCACCGCGGCGATGAACCCCGGGGGGATTTCGTCATCCCCCGTGCCTGGATGGTGAGCCCCCTTGATCCCCGGGGCCACCTGGAAAAGCTTCTTGCCCAGGGCCAGGTTACCGGGGCCGCGAAGGTCGAGAGGCCTTATGTGCTCTATGCCGAGGTCATCAAGAAAATTTTTGCCGCTGAAGAAAAAGGCTCCACAGATGCGCATGAGTGCAATCTTTTGACAGGGAAGGGCATAGTGGCAGTCAATGCCCTTCCAAGGCTCATGTCGATGTATGATCTGGATGGTGACGGCCTTATCGGCTCAGCCGGCGGGGCCGATATCACTCTCAATGCCCAGGGGACCCGTGAAACAGGAACTTTTGCCAGGAACATCCTTGTATTGCCCTATTTGAAAGCCCTGGGATACACGACGATCCATTTCCAGCCTATCACGGAGATAGGCGTATACGGCCGCAAGGGCAACCTGGGCTCCCCTTTCGCTATCAGGGATCCTTTCACCATTGATCCGAACCTTGCCGATCCTCTCTTCCCCCAGAGCGCCGCCGAGCAGTACCGGGCTTTCATCGAGGCGGCCCACGCCATGGGCATGAAAGTAGTCCAGGAGGTGATCCCCCGGACCCTCTCGATAGACTCCACGATCCTGGAGAAGCATCCCCAGTACGGCTACTGGGTCAAGGCAGGGACTCCCAGGAGAATGCCTGAATACTACAGCCCCTCTTATCAATATCCCACTGACGGGGGGAAGAAGACCTTCCGCGACCGCCCCTCTTTTGAGAAGTGGTTTTATAATGATTACAAGAAAAAGATATATGGAGGGACCTATACCCTGGACGATCTCATCGATGTCACGAAAACTGACCCGGAATTTGCCTCGTGGTTCCTGGCATCGCCCGATGTGGTGAAGCGCGAGGCTGACGGGAGGCTCACAGGATATTACTATGCAAGGGGAGCCGCCGGCAAGGAAAAAGGAGCCCTCGATGAAAGCCTCAGGGCAGAGGTATTCCCTGCCTTCTGTGATACCCCCTTCGAGATCCAGCCTTTCTGGCAGGATGTGACGTACCTCCGCCTCTATGCAAATAACGACGGAAAGCTCCCCATGCTCAACGCGCTCTCTTTCGTGACGGCAAAGTTTTTCAAGGATGTGGAGCCCTCGGTGGAGCGCCGCTACCGGAACGAGCCCGTGTGGAAGATGATCACGGGGTATTTCGGAAAATTCAAGGCCATGGGTGTTGACGGCTTTGTCCTTGATATGGGCCACGCCCTTCCTGACGATCTCAAGAAGGATATCAGGAAAGTGCTGCCCCTTGTCTGGGAAGAGAACCTGGGGGCCTCCTTCGCCGATCTTGCCAGGTCGCCCATGATTATCACGGGCAAGGCTTTTTCCTACTGTATGCCCTCATACAGCGATTCCTCGGAGATGAAGAAGTACGAGGACAGCCCCCGGGATGCTCTTTCATTCTACAGGGAGCACACGGTGAAGATGTGCAGGGAAGTGGCTTCGTCACCCCGTTACAAAGGCAGGATGTTCGGTTTCCCTGAGAACTACAACACGAAAAGGATAGGCCAGACGCCGGCTGCGAGGATTCTTGCAAGGGCGCCCTTCCTCGGGGATACTGCCGTGAGGGATTTCACCTGCGCTCCTGTTGACCCGGTGAAGGCACGGAGGATTGCCCTCATGTACTACGAGCTCTTCAGGGTAATGGCGGCCCGTGAGGGATCGCCATTTCTGTTCAACGCCGTTTTTGCCAGCGAGTTTGTGCCCTCATCAACTATCAACGTGGGCCTCTCGACCCATATCAAGGAGGCCCGGCAGTTTTACGACTATATGACGCCTGAGGAGCGCAAAGCACACCCCGATGCGCCCAAGCTCCTTCTTTTCTGCAAGCCAGACAGGCAGGGCGAGGAATGGACCAGTGCCAGGCACTTTATCGGCGACATTGTGGCCCTCAACAAGGCCCTTGAGAAAATGAAGTCTCTTCTTGCAAAGAACCAGCACCTCGTGGTAAAGGAGGCTCCCGAGCCCCTCCTTTTCCTGTCGCTCCAGTCGGGAGATAGATCGGCCGAGAAAGCCGCGGTGCTTGTGAATCTTGATCTTGAGAGGGACTGTCGTTATACCTTCAGTGACACGGTGAAAAGGTATTATTACCGCAAGCCGGCTGTTTCGCCGGAAGCAGGGCGTGACGGCGCCATGGTGCTCCCTCCGGGAGGGGTCACCATACTGGGATACTGATGCTCCCCGGGACGGGGCGCTTGTGATAAGAGTAGTGAGTGATCAGGAAAAGGAGGAACGAGGATGAACGAGGAGATTATTCAGTCGCTTGAATCGTCGGGAGTAGAGTTTATCAGGGTCCTTTGGTGTGACAACGCCAACATCATCAGAGGCAAGGCGGTGTACGCGAAGTCCTTTCAGCAGTGGTATGGAACCGGCGTGGGCATCTCGGAGGCCCAGATGGGCGTCCCGGTGATGTACGACGCCCTTGTTGAAGGAAGCGGCCTCTCACCGGCGGGGGAGGTGCACCTCATGCCGGACTGGGCGAGCTGCACGTCTCTCCCTTACGCTCAGGGCCACGCCCGGGTCATGGGAGACATGATGAAGAAAGGCGAGCCCTGGCCTCTCTGCCCCAGGGGTTTCCTGAGGAAGATAGTGGCCGCCGCCGAAAATGAGGACCTTGAGATAAAATGCTCCTTTGAAAATGAGTTCTATCTGCTGAAGGAGCTTGTTGACTCACCGGTGCCTCTGGACTATACCCCCTTCGCCGCCACCTATGCGATGGACTTCTCGAAAAACGTCATAGAGGATATCACCAGAGCCCTTATTGCACAGGGAATCACCGTGGAGCAGTACTACCCGGAATCGGGCCCCGGCCAGGCCGAGATAACCATGCACTATACTACGCCGATGCAGGCCGCAGACAACCAGATCGCCTTCCGCGAGACGGTCCATGCCACCGCCCTTCATCATGGCATGAGAGCCTCATTCATGCCCAAGCTTTTCGGCGACAAGGCGGGAAGCGGCTGCCACATCCATATGAGCCTCTGGCAGAAAGGGCAGAATATCACGGCCGACGGCGAGGACCCTCATGGAATCTCGAAAGCGACCAGGAGCTTTATCGCGGGGCTCCTTGAGCACCTCCCCGCCCTTATGGCTATCACGGTGCCTGTGCCCAACTCGTACAAGAGACTCAAGCCTCATTGCTGGAGCGGCGCTTTCCGCTGCTGGGGGCCCGATAACAGGGAAGCTGCCGTGCGGACCATAAGCGATCCCGTCGGGAAAAGGGTGTGGAGCTTTGAATTCAAGACCATTGACGCAGCATCGAATCCTTATATCGCGATGGCCGCTGTCATCGCCGCGGGGCTTGACGGCGTGAAAAGAAACATTGCCCTGGCAAGCCCTGCCCTGTCCGACCCCGGGAGCCTCAGTGTCAAGGAGATGATGGATCTCGGCATCGAGAGGCTGCCTGAGCATCCTGACGTGTCCATCGGACACCTCGAGAAGGACGAGGTTCTCCTCAATGCCATGGGCGAGCGCCTGGCGAAAGCCTTTATAGCCGTGAGAAAAGCTGAATGCGCCGCCATGAAGAATTTCAAGCATGTCGAGGAAGTGGAGATGCTCGCCGACAAGTACTGAGGGCTAGTGCCTGAGGAAGATCTTCATCATCAGGATCACCACGGGAAGAGCGAAAAGGAAGAGGTAAAAGAGCAGTGTGAGGCAGATCAGGAGCACCCCGGGGAGCTCATTGATATAGGTGTCGGCGATTCCTTTCACGGTCTGGTATTTTCGCTGAAAGAGCATGGAATCATAAGGCTTTTCCTTCATCAGCAGGAATATTTCCTTCACAAGCCCGCTCTCTTTGAGATCGCCGCCGTACTGGGCCACATTGGCGCGGAGCTTTTTGAGGAGCGTGCATGCAGGGATGCGTAAGAAGCCGTTCATCGCCAGAACAGCTCCTATGATGAGCAGGAGCGGTGTCTTGAGGAGAATCCCGAAGACCACGGAGAGGATAACGGCGCTCACTATCTGGAAGATGGCCTGGAGATAGGGGAAGCGCGCCATCATCAGGTTGAAGATCTGGCCTCCGTCAAGGGGCATGAGGGGAAGAAGGTTCAGGTAGTTAATGACAAGGAGCATCAGGACCGTCTCTTTCATCAGCTCCGGCGGTGAGGGGACGGCGCAGAGGAGCAGGCCTGCGATGATGCCCGGCACAGGTCCCATGAAGCTTACCACGATTTTCTCCATGGGCTTTGGCTCTTTCTGCATTCCCATGGTGACTGCTCCCAGGAAGGGGATGAAGAAGACCTTCACATCGCGGTAATGAAAGAGGCGCATCGCCACGTAATGGCCCATCTCATGGACAAAAAGGACGCCGATGAGAATAAGAAGGCTCAGCAGCGAGAGCGAGTAGTGGAATGAAAGACCGAAGAATGCTACGGAAACCACAAGGAGAATGAGCTTCGTGAGGCGCCCCATTGACTTTCCCTCGGAGAAGTCATTCATGCGCCGGTAAGCCTCGACTTCAAGCTCCACGGGAACGTCAATATCGATGAGATCCTCTTTTTTACAGAGCTTCATGGCTTTTCTCATCTGCGCCGCCTTCCCCTCGCCGGCCATCATGGTGAAGGCTGTTCTGAGGGCTGCCATGAAACTCAGGCGGAACGAGCCGTCTTCTGCCGGAATGATCCATCTGATCTGGAGAAGGTGATCGATGTATTCACTGAGAAACTCGCCATAGCTGACCACTGATTCCTCAGGTGCCTCCTCCCTGGGCATCCCGGGCTTTTTCCGCAGCTCCTCCTGATGGGCATCCCATTGTGCGCGGAGCGTATCTGCCCATGGATCCCTGATGACAGTGAGGGGCATTGTCCCGATCATCCTGTGGGATGACCCGTTTACCGTCACAAGGCGCTCCCGGTTCTCAAAAAGCGTGGTGAATTCCACGCTGCAGGGAGCGTTCCTGTCGGGGAGATCGGAAGGGTAAAGGAACGCGGCGCTCTGCTCACCATGATGGAGATATACGCTTCCCCACTTTTCCGAGAAGCGGTTCACGAAGGGGCTGTCCACAAGGATGAAGTGGGAGTGCACAAATCCCCAGTTCAGGAGCTTTTCTCCATAGGGAGCGAATACCGAGGCAACTGGCGGGGGGATAACGGCGGGATCGCCCATGGAGCAGGTCCCCCGCTTGAGCCTTACCCTCATAAGCGCCTGAAGAGTGGCCACAAGCATGGCACAATAGACAAAGACAAGAAACCCAAAGGCATAAGCTATAATAGAGAAATCTTCCACAATCGCCCCCTCGCTGAATCTCCCCTTATTCCCTGGGAGGGCTTGGGAATCCTTCCCCCACGAGACACCGGTTCCCCTGCCAGCACTATAATTGAATAAAAATCAATACACGGAAAGCGGGAATAAGGGCGATGAGGCCGAGGTATACAAGGCAGAGAAAGACCTCAAAGGAAAGGGGTGAAAAAGTAAAACGCCCTGTAACGAGAAAGAGAAAGGAGAAACCGCCATGAACACAAGAATGCTTAAACCTAAAATCCTCATCATCACTCTTCTTGCCGTGGTGATACTCTCTGTTCCCGCCCTTGCAAATGATCTCTTTGATTCCCTCAAGCCCCTCGTGATTCAGAACCTGGAAAGGATTGTCAATAATGGCCAGGGAGCTTCACCAGGCACTCAGCAGGCCATCAAGGTTCTCACCACAATAGGCAATCCTTCTGCGGGCAACGGGACCGATTCATACTCATCCATTCTGAGGCTCGCAGAGGAGCAGTACAACAGCGGGAACAGGGATGGCTCGATGGACATCTTCAGAAAGGCCCTCCAGCAGCTCTCAAGGGGCTCGGGGAGCAAGTCTCTCGATGATGCCCTCAGCGAGATCGGCCTGTTTTTCAAGCAGAAAGGAGATAACTCCAAAGCCCTCGAGTACCTTCTCAAGGCCGTTGATGCCAAGGCTGCCACCAGTGATCAGGCAGGCCTCCAGAATCTCCTCAGGCAGCTTGAGCCCCTTCTCATCTGGCAGGAAACTGGCGCCGGGAGCGCCAATGCCATGCCTGAGACGATTCCCATCGACAGCAAGTTCCTGGAAAGCGTCATCAAGGCTTCAGATTATGCACCCCTCCTTATCCCCGGAGGATCGACATCTTTTTTTCCCGGCAGCGGGCTCTCGCCTGGAACTGCGGCGGGAACCCGGGACGGGCTGTCAAAAGCGTCTCAGGCTGAGCGGATAAAGGCAATCCCTATCCCAAAATACACTGATACCGGCATGGAGAAGGTGAAAGCCATTCCCATACCCCGTTATGAGGGGAGCGGCGATAAAGTCTCCACCGTGCCTATCCCTAAATATACCCCATCTCCTGAAGAGCACCAGAAGGTAGCGTCTCAGAAAGCCTCCACAGAGAAGGCCCCTGGCCCTTCAGCCACTGCCGGAAAGGAAGCACCCAGGAATAAGGCGGGAAAGAAAAAGGCTTCCGGCGCTCTCACCCTCTCCACGGTGCCTGCAAACGGCGTCCTTACCTGTGCCGGCCCCCCCGCCGCCAGGAACAGGGCCTGGGAGGATCTCCCCGTAGGAAATGACTTTTACTCAAGCTATCTTAATCCTGTCCCCGGAGGAAGGTATGCACCCTATGCCTCTGATACGGGACTTGATATAGTGGCTCCCCGGGGCTATCCCATTTATGCATCAAAAGGCGGCATACTCCTCTACACCGCCCCTTCAGGCCATGTGAGGCAGACGGGGCCGAGCGATGATCAGGGTGCGATGCGTGTGCGCCACCCTGATGGCACTGATACATTTTATGCCCACCTCTCGGGAAGAAATGCCGCCCTTAAGGCAGGCCAGCGCGTGGCCCAGGGGGAGTGGATGGGAAACATAGGCACGGCCAACAGGGTGCCCCACCTGCACTTCACCATTTATCACGGCTACTACAGCTACGTGGGGCCTTTTGCCACGCCTGGAAAGCTTGTCAATCCCTGGCAGACTGTGGTGTACAACTACTGACGGATCCTGAAATCCCTGATGGCATGGATGCCCTGCTCAAGCTGCGGGGCATCGGGACGGTGCTGCGTGAGCACCAGGAATGAAGAGGCTTCGGGAAACTCGCGGCGGAGGATGTTGCTGTTCACAGGCTCGTTTTCAAAGACAGCCTCCACCTTCCCGAGTCTCTTCAGGTACGTGACCACATCCTTTTTAAAGACCTCGTCCTTCTCCGCGAATTCCTTTTTCACGATGGTCATGGTCCCCACGACGCCCACGGGGAAGCCGAAGAGGCGCAGGCTGTCCGTCGTGCCTACAAGCATTCTCCCCACATCTCTCCCCGTGAGGTAGATTACCGTGGCCCCTGCATCATAGATGCGGTTCACGTAAGATTTCGCGCCGGGGAGGGGGATGTCGAACTTCTGGTACTCATCGGTGAAAAAACGCTTTTCCCACTCGCTCTTAATGAAGGTTATCTCGTTTTCGTCCCTGATATTGAACTTTTTCAGCGTCTCCTCGATGGAGTATTCAATCGCCGAGAGCTCGTAAAAGCGGTCAAAGGCCTCGACGAGCTGGGGGAGCCGCTCTTCGAATTTTTCCGATATCTCGCGGAGGATGAAGATGGTCCGCGGCCTGTTGTCCAGCAGGGTGCCGTCAAGATCAAAAATGGCAAGCGTTGAGACATTGCTCTCGGTTTTGGCTCTGATGCGCTCTACCACCTCGTTGAGGCGGTCGTTCTGGTTTTTCTGGTCCTGGGCGGTCCATATGTGGAGAATCATAAAAAAGCTCCTTTCTGAAAAATTGCGTTTAGAGCGCGAGGAAGCGCTGCACCTTGAGCTTGACGCCGCCGATGGTGACAAAGTCATCGTCCGATGAGATGCCGCCTGCGGGCTGACCCTGAGTACCCTGGCTCTCTGCCTCAAGATCGACGAGCATATCGAGGGATTTGAAATGGTGTGAGCCTCCCAGCTTTTCCTTCAGAGCCCTCAGGGCTTCAAGTCCCGCGCCTTTTTCTGCGTCCGGGTCCAGTGCCGCGATTGTCTCAAGCACGGCGGACTGCATACCCATAAGCTGCCGGCCCTCTTTTACGGTGCTGAAAAGCGCGGTCCCGTCAGCGGCGAGGGACTTCTGGATGGTGGGGGCGTCGGGGTTTTCGCTGATGGTCTTGAGGCCCCAGTAAAGGAAGAAATTCTTGCCCAACTCGTCCTCCAGCCTGTTCAGCCCGGCGAGGGATGCCTTTGCGAGGGCCCTGGGGAGCTCGCCGGGCGGGGTAGAAGTGAGGACCTCAAGGTAAGTGTTCTTGATGACGTAGGGGATTTCAGGATCAAGGTGGGCTACCAGCCCATGGTAGGCGAGAGACCTCTGGCCGGCCGTGCAGCTTTCGTCCTTGTAAATGTATTTGAGCCCGCTGTGCAAGGCTGATTCTCCGTAGGCATTGCCGGCAAGAGACGGGTCAGAGGCGATTTTCAGGGCGAAGCTGCCGCAGAGGGCGGCGGCAGGGCCTGTCATCGCCGATGATGCCAGGGCGCCGAGGGCTTCCCTGTGGATCCTGTCCACTGTGGTGCCGGAGAAGGCCCCCGTTGAAAAGCCCCCCGCAAAGGCTGCAAAAGCCTGCTCAACAGGTGTGGAGTCTCCGTGCTGGCTTATGGCGGTAAGCGCCCTCGACGTGATGGCATTTTTCTCGTAAGGTGATTCAAAGTCCCGGGAGCACAGAACGGCGGTATTCGCGATTGCCGCCGTGGCAGGTCCGGCCATTGAAGATGCAATGGCATTGAGGATTGAGAGCCCCGCTTTGGCGGCATCAGCAGGTTTTATCGACCCCTTGTCGATGGTGGTGACGAGGCGCGCAAGTAATTTCTCATCGGCAGTGGTCTCGGGGCTCTTCTCTATCTCTGCAAGGCCCGAGAGAAGAAGCTCATCGGATTTTTCCGGCTGAGCCTGCAGATCGGCCTTTCCCACGAGAGATTTTGCCAGGGAGACGCCTTTTTCGCTGTAGCTCAGCGAAGGCGCCTGAGATGAAGAAAGCGCTGCTGGATCCATGGTCGCTCCCCGGTTTCCCCGGCTTCCGGCCGGAATTACCTGATGCCCAGATTATACCATGGTTTCACCGCCAGGGGAAGGGAATCCCCCTGAGAGGTCCAAAAAGAGTGACAAGTTGCATGCTTTCTCCATCCCTACTTTACATGGAGCTCCACGCTCCCCGAGTGGCTTGAGAACTGCGGGGCATACATGCATTCCACGTGGGCCGCCCCGTTCTGGTAAGCGCCGCAGTGCACCACTCTCAAAGGATACTCAAAGACATAGGTCCCCTTAGGAAGATAATCTATGAAAAAATGCGATGCCGTGTCCTTGGTGGCCTCGTAGTAATAAAGGCCGTCCTGGTACTTGTAGCCCGAGAGCACATTCACCGGCTCAAGCCCGCTTCCCCGGTGATCCCACATGTGGACATACTCCATATCGCGGTCCGAGCGGAGCTCAATCCTTATCTTCAGCAGGTCGCCGGGCGCAAGCGCCCGGGAAACGGGCTCTATCACAGGGCCTTTCTTGGTGTTTTTCTGAAGAAAGACCGATTTGTTAAGCTTCAGGGGGTTCTGCGCCGAGGGGGTGAGCTTCGAGATATCTTCCATGTACTGCCAGTGGGCACCGCCCCAGGCAATGCCCTTGTCCTGCTTTTTCAGTACGATGGTGCCAAAGTCGGCTTTCACCGAGGGGCCGTCCCAGCGCTTCTCGTAGAATCCCGTTCCTTCCTCGATGCGGCCGGGATCGACCATGGCGCCACCTACGGTGACCTCCACGGGCTGGCTCCCTGCAAGGAGGTTCCCGCCCTTGCAGAGAAGGGAGTAAATCGCGTCTGCCGTGGCTTTCGTGGTCTTCCAGTCCTGGGTCTCCTTCTGCTTGAGAAGCCAGACTTTACAGTCTTCCACGGCTTTTTCATCGTTCATGACGGCGCCGAAGGCCTCGATCATAAGGGCCTGCGTCTCTATGGGAGCCCTGTACCACCACCAGGCCTGCTCATCTTCCCCCCAGAACATGCCCAGCTCCTCGCTCGACTGGCTCCGTTCCTTGATGGATGCCATGATGTCCTTCGGCGTCCCCTGGTCTCCGAGCTTCCAGAGGCCCATGGCAATATGGGCCTGGCTCATCCTCACACCGAGATCGAGCCAGTGCTTCCGCGCCTGACCGAGGAAGTAGTCCACGGCGGCTTTCGACTGCTGCGGAACGGGCTTCGCTTTTGCATAGAAGCCCCGGCAGTAAATATAGAGTGCGATGGTGCTCGAGAGGTTGTTGTCCTTCTCACGCCCGTGGGTTACTATCTGCTGGTATTCCTCGGCTATCCAGCGGTCGAGGAAGTCAATGGACCGCAGCGCGCAGCTCATGTCAAGGTTTCCCGCCTGCATCTGCTGGAGCCTGCCGAAGCCCGTGGCGATATAGAGGGTGATGAAGGGATCGGGCCTTCCGCCGGGGAACCAGGGCCAGCCCCCGCTGTCAAGCTGCATCTTCGAGAGCTTCTGCTGAGCCGATGCTATCTCGCCTCCAAGCCGCTTCTCATCAAAGAGCACCCCTATGTTCCGCTTCGCCTCGCTTTCTTTTTTCGCCTCGAGGACCCATGGTGACTCCAGAAGCAGCACGCTCTTGAGCTCATCGTTTTTTTCGAGCTGCGAGTCCAGCGCCGAGGGCTGCTGCTCTTTCCATGTCCTGAATACTCTTGCTATCCTTGGATTCGAGGTGGCGATGTGCCTTGCAAGGGTATTGGCATAAAGCCTGTTGAAGACCTGCTCGGAGCACTCATGGGGAAACTCCATCAGGTACGGCAGGGCCTGCACGGCATACCAGGAAGGATTTGATGCTATCTGCACTGTGAAGCCCTGGTTTACGAGGGTTTTTGATGATCCGCTCTTTTTCAGCTTCTCAAAAGTAAAGCTTTTCTCCCCGGGCCCCCTTATCCAGAGAGGGATTGACTCAGAGACGAAGACCCTCCTCGGGAGCACGGGAGTCACGCCTTCTTCGCCATCGCGGTGGCTCCCGGTCTCGGCGGTTGCCCTGTAGCCCGCAGCGCAGAGGCCGTCGGGGACCTTGATCTTCCATGAGAAGCCCTTGGACTGCTTGGGAGGGATGGTGAACTCCCTCGTCAGTTCGCTGTTGCCGAGAAGCCTGTCGAGTGACTGTCCGCTTGAGGGATCAAAGAAGGTGAGGGTCACTGTTCCTTCTATCTCTTTTTCTGCCATGCTGATCACTTTCGCGGTGAACTCAAGCTCATCACCCTCGCGGAGAAACCTCGGGGCGTTGGGCACCACCATGAGATCTTTCTGCGTCACCGTGTGCCCCTCGGTGACGCCGCTCTCCATTGCCTTTCCATGGGCCATGGCCAGGAAGTGCCACTTCGTGAGGGCTTCGGGGATCGTAAAGACGATCCTCACGGTGCCGTCACTCCCCGAAAGCAGATGGGGGAAGAAAAAGGCGGTTTCGTTAAGGTTCTTCCTGACAGAGCTCCCGTCAGCGGAGCTTTTCTTTCCTTCCTGAGCATTGTGGGCCGGGACGCCGCCAAGAGCATCATTCGTCGTCTTTGGCGCTCTCTCGACAGCTTTCTTGAACTCTGCCTCCTGGGGGGCCGGTGCGCTCGGGGCAATCCCGGCCGACGCATCATCTTTCTCCATGAAGCCCCTCCCGCCACCGCCTGCGCCGGGCCCCGTGGCTTTGCATTTCATGTATTCATACCCTGAAAGGCTTTCTGCAATCTCAGCGATGAATGCAGGGTACGCTCTCTCCGTCACGGAGGGGTATTGGTTCCAGTCAGAGAGCCAGGCATGGAACTGCTTGTCCCTGTTGCTGAAGCGCTCCCTTATGGTGGTGTAGTTGCGGAAAAAGAAGGCGAGGAGGGTCTGCCACTGGTGGGGCAGATAGGCGTCAAGCGACTCGTCGTAAAGGGTGGCCACGAGCTCGGCGGCTCTCTTCTCGGCTCCCGGGCCTCTCACTTTCAGAGTCCAGGTCTCCTTCCCGCCGGGGAGGAGCTTCGAGCGGAACGTCTCGAGGGAGACCTTGAGCTCCCTGTCGCTCCAGGGCACATCGACATCTGAGCGGTGGGTGTAGAGCTTGTTCTCCCTCACATAGGTCACCATCACGGTAAATCCCCCCCGCAGGGAGGCCGTGACGGGAAAGCTGATGATACTCTGCGTGGCATGGGCGGGGGTCCAGTATCTTCTCAGAAGGCTCTCTTCCCGGTAAATCTCTACGCATGCCTGTCCTGTTCCGTACCCGGTGCCCCAGAAGGCTTCGAAGGTCTCTCCCGCCTCGACGCTCTGGGATTTGCTCACGAAGTACGAAGGGACGCTCACGGGGAATTTTTCAAGGCGGCTGTTCACCACCAGCAAGGCCACCATTGCAGTGACTTTGTTGCCTGAGGGATCCTTCGTAGTAAGGCGTGCCCTGTAGGAGCCTTCCCCGAGGGGCACCGAAAGCACGCCGCTGCCTTTGTCATCGGTGGTAAAGGGCATTTTCTTGACAAGGCCGCCCCGGGGCCACGACTGGTAGTCCGTTGATGGCGCCGGGATACCCTCATCGTTTGGTCCGGCATCCTCCTGCACCTCACCTGGCCCGGCATCCTCTTCCTCCTCGTCACCGGAAGAGTTCGACGGCTCCCGGGCGGCATCCAATCCCGGCCTGACCGGCTTTTTCGGCTGGCGCAGGCAGAAGAGCTCCACCTCTCCCGATGCTTTCTGGGGCTCGCCGTCGAGGGTGGCCGTATGGATCGAGAGGGTGACGGGCCTGTCAGCCACCTGCCAGGAATCTGCACTTATCGTAGCTTCCATTGACGTATAGCCAAGCCTTATGGACTTCTCGTCGCTTCTTGTCTCGCCTGTGCTGTCGGTCACGTCGGCGGCAATCCGGAAGAGAAAGGTGGGCTCCCCTGATTTTTTCACCCTGGCATCGGGCTTTGCCTGGAAGATGATCCTGAATTTTCCCTCTTTATCCGTTACAAGAGTGCCATGGGCCAGCTCCTGGTCACCGTATGAGACGCCGCCCCCTCCGAAAAAGCGCTCCCATGGCGGCATCATTACCTGCCTGTTGACCTTGTAAGCCACCTTGGCTCCGTCAATGGGAGCGCCGCTGTAAGATTCCGCGCCGCCCTCAATGGTCACTTCCTCGCCGAGGGTAAAGGCTTTTTTGGGGGTGACTATCTTCACCGAGAATTTAGGGCGTTTGTATTCCTCTACAGAGACGGTGCATGACCCTTCGGGATCGGCGGAGGCAATTGTCATTCTCCCCGGAAGGCGGTCTTTTGGCGCGGTGAAGGTGCCGCTGAAGGAGCCGAAGTCATTGGTGGTAAAGCCAGACTTCGCTATTTCCTGCCCGTTGGTGTCGGTGAACCGTACCGTGACCTTTCTCGCGGCTGTCACTTTGTAGTTCTGGCGCTGCTGATCGATGTCAAGCGCAATGCCTTTGAAATGGATCGCCTGGCCGGGGCGGTAAATGGACCGATCAGTGAAGAACACCATGCTTTGAAAAGCCTTTTCCCTCTCCCCTTCAGAATAGTAATAGGACTCATTGGACTCCAGGAACTCCGAGCCCCTGCCGTCATTCACGTAGATTCTGCTTCTTCTCTCGAAATCACCTGAAGGGGAGGGGAGTGAAAAGGAGCCTCCCCCGTCGGTGGTCGTGGAAGAGGTGACTTTATAAAATTTTTCGTTGTAGTCCTTGAGGGTATAGGCTTTCACCACGGCTCCTCCGACGGGAGCACCGCTTGTTCCCTCGACAACAATGCCTTCCACGGCGCCGTTCCGCTCGCGGATAACTGCCGCCACGTTGCTTACCCAGACAGGGCAGTGCTCTATGCAGTTTTCGCTCCTTGCAAAGTCCTTCCGGTTGCTCGCGAGGACCCTGTAAAAGCCAGGCGGGAGGGCAGGCAGGTCAATGAGTGCCTCTTTCTGCCTGTAATCCGATGTGGGCTTGAGGGGCACGGTGAGCTCGGCCGCGGGCTTTTTGCTGAGAAAGGCCTCTAAATCAGAATCGTTGATATACTGTATCGACCTGTTAATGTCAAGATAGCGCTTCCAGTCATCTTTCAGCACCCTGAGAGTGAGGGAGTCTATGTTCCTGTAGTGCACGAGGAGCTTTGAAGGAATGCCCGGCGGCACTATGCCCTCGATTTTGAGGGCCAGGCTTTTTTCCTTGATGGAGCTCTGGAGCTGCTCGCATTTCTGGCCCCCGTACGACGAGGGATAGGCGTTTTTCCCTTTTTCAGCGAGGGAGTATGCCTTGACATACTCTTTTTTATTGTATGCCTGCATCGCGAGATGATAGGATGCAAGGCTCGAGAGATCCGAGGAAGGATATTTCGTGATAATTTCCTCAAGCCTCTTTGCAAAGACAGCCTCCCTGTTCTCTCCCGAGGCGATATTGAAGATATAGTTGAGGCGGCTGATGTCGGCGTCAAGGAAGGCATCCTTGTCGCTGTCGTTCTGGTGGAGCAACAGGAGTCTCTGGTATATCCTGAGGGCTTTGAGCACCGGGGAATCAGTGTCGGTGGTCTCCGGCGAGAACCTGGTGAATTTTTGAGCCTCGTCGAAGGCTCCCGAGTCCGCGGTGACCTCGAAGGAATCCTCGGGCTGCGCGGCGTGCTGCTCCGCTGAGGTGTAAAATTCCAGGGCCTGGTAAGCTACGAAGTCAAAGAGGGTGGGACGGAGCGCCGGGACATTCCCCGGGCTTATCACCTCGGTGAAATCTGCGGTCTTCATTCTCTTGAGGGTGCCCTCGTCCTTGAGGAGGGACTGGTAGATGCCGTCAATCTCCCTGAAGAGCTTGGGAAGATCCCACGTGGTGAAGTCATCTTCCTTGAGCCCGGAAGTCTCTGTCCTGTTGAGGAACCGCCAGCGGTTCTGGTTGTAATAATGCCAGTACCACTGGGCGAGGACCGTGTTCATCAGGGGCTTCATCTGCCGGTTCGCCTTCGTCAGCTCCTCCTTCATCCTGTTTACCTTGACTTCGGGCTTGTTTCCCGCGATGTTGGATTCCAGGAAGATCTGCAGCGTGATGGCCTTGAGAGCTTTGCCGTACTGCTTTTTTGCAAGCTCTATGGGATAGATTTTCTTGAGCTCCGCTATTGCCGTCTGAGGAAGGCCCTTGTCCTGCGCCGCCTTGACGGCATCCCACATCGGGGTGGTGTCGGTGCGGGCCAGTCGGTAGTGATGAAAGGCCGGATATCCCACGATCACTGCTGCAATCACAAGGATGAAAAAAAGGGAAAGCTTGTTTTTCATGAGAGTACCCCCTGCCTGATATCTGATAAGGTATCTTTCGGCCTTTCTCCGCCGCTCCCTCCCTCTTCACAGGCGCATATCATGCCCATATATTCCCCGTGATCGTGAGGTTTCACTCAGAATGCCGGTTCCATTCATTGAAATGAAGTCTCGCCTGGCTCCAGTGATGCCTTCAGGAATCCTCCCGCGAGTCTCAGGAAGGATCCTCAATGTTCATATCGGCGATGACAGAGAGCTTCACATCGCGGGGCACGTCGCTTGAGGAGATGACAGTGAGGTCAGGGCACCAAGGATCTGCTTTTTTCGCTGCTATGGTGAGCCTCATCGGGTTGACGCAGCAGAAAAGCGGCGGATCGGCAGGAGGCTGCGCCGTGATTTTTCTTACCAGCGACCTGACCGGCGGAGATACCAGCAGGAGAGGGGCTGCTCCCGCCGAGAGCCACTCGAGATATACCAGTTTTATGCCCATGGAGACTCCCTGGAAGAGCTCATCCTTTTTTTCGCCGGCGAAGTCCGTGGAGGCGAGAAGGAGCTTTTTCTCAAGCTCGCTCGCAAGGGTGATAACCTTCAGCGCCCCGTCACTGTCACTTCTCTTCAGGCAGAGCTGTCCTGCCAGCTCCGCCCTCAACGCCTCGGTGAGCTCCGGCAGGTCATGGCCCTCTGAGGCGGCACCTTTTATCGCCGCCAGCACGGCCTTGAGGTCTCCGATGGGGAGCCTTTCCCTCAGCAGGTCCTGAAGAATGGAATGAAGCTTTTCTCTGGTCAGTCTTCGCGGTATGAGGTCTCCGACGGGGTATTTCTCTCTGCGCAGCCTTTTTAACCGGGCTTCCACTTCTTTCAGGGTGAGAAGGAAGGAAAAGGACTTTCTTATCAGTCCTGCAAGGTGCTGCGCTATCACGGCATGGGGATCCATGACGATGCACCCCTGCGATTCCGCCTTTTCCCTCGCAGATTCCTCGATCCAGAGGGCCGGGCGGCAGTATAAGGGCTCGCAGGCTTCAATTCCCTCAAGCCCGGCAAGATCACAATCACGGCCGGTGGCGAGAAGGCGACCGGGAAGGACCTCCCAGAACTCCCTCGCAAAAGTCTGCTTCCTGCCGTCGGTAACCGCGATGATGTATTCCTTTTCCCCGAACCTGCCCTCGCTGAACGAGACAGGAGGCATCGTGGACCCCAGCTCGGTTTCGAGCTCCCTGGCATAAGGCTCGAGGCACTTCATGAAGGTATCCCTGCGAAACCATGCCTGGTTCCCTTTGCCCAGCTCAAGGGAAAGGGGAGGAAGGGGTTTTTCGGGCTCTCTCAGGTCTTTTTTCCTCCGAAGGTTTGCCGGTATGCCGGCAAGCTCCTTTAAGGTGACGAAAGGATTCAAAGGGTAAAGCCTCCCCATGAGCACAAGGGCCCCTGAGGTGGTAAAGAAGGGGAACCATGGAAAGGAGCCCTTCACTAACAGCATGATTACCCCGGAGAGGCACAGCATGACTGCCAGAGCATAGACCGCTATGGAGATATTTCGGTTATTTCCGTTCTCCTCGTCTTTGCCGTAGGGAGCCCTGGTGAAGACCGACGCCCAGGCGAGTCCCACGAAGAGGGCTGAATAGAGGGCGGCCTGCCCGGTGCCGGCACAGAGGCTCACTATCTTGAGGAGGGCGGCATCGGGCGCAAAGCCTGCGGTCCTGCCGATATGAAATCCCAGCGGGAGTGCCGCAGCGGTGAGAAGAACAGTAAGCCAAGCGTCGAAAGTGATAAATCTCGCGGTGCCGTCAAGGGCGCCGGCAAAATCGACCTCTCTGTATTTCTGCCTGCGCTCCTCCTCGGTAAGCCAGAAATCCGGCGGGGGATTCGGCTTGCCCGGTGGGAGGAAGGATTTCATATATTCCTCTATGAGAGGGAGCTTATCTTTCAGGCGGGCAATGATGAAAAGCTCGATGAAAATGAGCAGGGCGAGCGCCATAAGGCCGGGGAGGAGACCTGCGGCCGCCTCAGGAGCGCTGAAGGCTGAAATCACGACGCCCGGTGAGGCGCCGGCCATCCCCTTCCAGATGACGGCTCTCAGGGAGGCGATGTACAGGGCCATGCGGAAAAGGGTCAGAATAAGCGCTGCGGTGGGAAAGATTGCGAAAGAATGGTTGTCTTTGACAAAAAAGGCGACGACGAAAAGCAGGAAAGACATCCCCAGGGCTGAGCCAATCAGAATATCTATCCACCCGGGGGGCAGGGAATAGAGCACCATGAAAAGGAAGGGAGACAGGAACAGAATGAGAGAGAGCAGCTCAAGCCATTTCGGCGGAGGGTGCCATGTCCTCGCCTCAGAATCCTCGCGGGGCGTGTCCTTCAAGAGCAGTCCTCCTCTTACTTCTTCGCCACGGTGAGGCGGCAGCATGGATCGCCTGCGCCTATCCTGCTGCTGAAAGAAAGCGAAGTCTTCTCCGACTCGAAGGTGCCGTAGTCTATCGCCGCCGCCACCTCGCAGAGGACTTTGATCCTTGGCGGCGCGAGTCCCAGCTCCTTCCAGGCTTCCACAAGAGGGCAGCCTGCCATGGTGAGCACGGCTTTTTCGCCGTCAGCAGACTCGATGGCGGGAGAGAAGAGCTCCCCTTCGGCGGCCGAGGCTTTCACGAAATGCCTTGCAAGGCCGTGAAAATCGCCCCTGGTGAGAAAGTCCTCATACTGCTTTCTCACGTCCCTTCCCTTGCGGAAAGTGGCTTTTTTGAATACTTCCCGGGCCTCCTCTGCGCCGAAGGCCCTTTCCATCTCCTCGAGCAGGTAGTGGTACATCACCGCCCTCAGCTTGTGGGCTTCCCGTATCTCTTTCTTTGCAGCATCGATGTTCATCGGCAAGTGCTCCTTTCTTATCATCCCGACCATTTCCTGAACAATGCTTCCGCCCTGTTCCCGTTGGCGTCCTTCAGAGAAGTGTCGGCCCCGCGGGCTGCAAGCAGATCGAAAAGCTCCCTGTCTCCGTTGAGCGCTGCCATATGGAGGGCTGTCTCGCCCCCGTGCATACCGTGCTCCCGCTCGTCAAAGACTTCTGTCCTTGCATTGATAAAGGAGCCGTGAGCAAGCAGAAGCTCCACCAGTGCCCTGTTCCTGCGGCTGGAGGCTTCATGGAGCGGGGTGAGGCCGTTGTCGTCGCGGGCATTCACATCGGCACCGCCGGCGATAATAAGCTCGGCTATCTCGGCATTCCCCCTGGAGGCCGCTTCGTGGAGCACCGTCCATCCTCTCGTGCCTCTTCCCATAGATGCAGCAAGGCGGGGATGCTCACTGAGCAGCTGCCCGGTCTTCGCTTTGTCACCGCGCATTACCGCGTAAAGGAGCTCTTCCGCCGGAGTGATGGAGGCGCCGCTTTTCAGGAGCAGATCCGCCATATTGAGAAGTCTCATGTCAAGAGCTCTGTGGAGGGGGGTATGACCGTTCCCGTCGCAGGCATTGACGTCAGCGCCCATTGAGACAAGAAAGCCCGATATCCCGAAGTTGCTCGAGAGGTGGAGAGGCGTTCTGCCCTCATTATCCTTTGCATTGACATCGGCTCCCCGGGCGATGAGAAGTCTCGCTGCTGCCATGTCTCCCTTGTTTATCGCGCTATGTAAAGGCGTTCTGCCCGAGCGGGTCCTCTCGTTGACTGAAGCGCCGCGGGAGAGCAGGTATTCCACGGACTCTTTTCCCCCGAAGGCGGCCCTTTCAATTGCCGTCTGGCCGAATTCATCGGGCTTTGTGATGTCGGCGCCCCTCTCTACGAGAAATTTGATCATGGGGAGGTTCCCTTTCATTGACGCTATATGGAGGAGCGTCTCCCGGCCCACTCCTTTGGTGTGGATATTGGCGCCGCGCGACACAAGATACTCCAGGGCCGGAAAATTACCCCAGTATGCGGTGTAATGGATAAGAGGCACGCCGAGCTCGTCTTTCTGGCGCACAAGGCCGGGATTGCGCTCCACCAGCTTTTTCAGCATCTCCATGTCATCGTCGTGGAGGGCATCAAGAAATTTTGATCGGGGGCTGTTCTTCCAGAGGAGGGGCTGGATGACAAAAGAATAAACGAAGACTGCCGCGAGCAGCAAAATGAGCACACCAAGAACAGAGAGGCACGAGATCGGGGTCAAGCATAGTTTTTTTGCAATATATATCACAAGGAGCCCTCCGAGGATCGAAAGGCACGAGGCAGGTGAGAAGGAGCCCATATGATATCACCCCCTCCCTAGTACTTTTTCAGGGAGGGGAGATCTCCTGCGCAAAAAGAAAGCGCCGCCTATTTTCAGTGACTGCATCTCTGGTTCCAGGAAGGAACAACCTTATCTTGCATACAATATTTGATCCTGTGACCTGTAAGCGGCTCCCGTGCATTGCCGCCAGCTTCTCTTCATTGAGCATGCCACCCTGGATTGCAGGCAGCGTGGCAAAAATCCATAATGCTCTCGATAGCCGGGGAAGGGAAATACCATGCCGTCTCCACTTGAAACAAGCACTGTCCTCAAGGAGGAGCATGGCCTTGATGCTTTGCTCAGGCGCTCCTTCGGCTTTGCTGTTTTCCGGCCGCTTCAGCGTGAAATCATCACCGACAGCCTGGGCGGGCGCGATGTCATCGCCCTTCTCCCCACCGGCGGGGGCAAGTCGCTCTGCTACCAGCTTCGGGCGCTTGCCACAGAGGGCCTTACCGTGGTGATCTCGCCTCTCATCGCCCTGATGAAAGACCAGGTGGATGCCCTCACCGAGCTCGGCGTGCCTGCCACATTCCTGAACTCATCCCTTACTGCTGAAGAGTCCCGGAAGCGATGGGCAAAGCTCCACCGGGGCCGCTTCAAAATACTGTACCTTGCCCCTGAGCGCCTTAAAGGAATGCTTCCCCGCCTGGCAGAGTGGAATCTCGCCTTTGCAGCAATAGACGAAGCCCACTGCATCTCCGAGTGGGGCCATGACTTCAGGCCTGATTACAGGGAGCTCTCGGCTCTCCGCGGCAGCTTCCCCCAGGTGCCTCTCATGGCTCTCACTGCCACTGCAACCGCCAGAGTGCGCGAGGATATAGCGCGATTCCTCGCCTTATCGGAGCCTGCGCAGTATGTGGCCAGCTTCAACCGCCCCAACCTCTCATACCGCGTCATCGCCCGCCACGAGCCATTGAAACAGGTGCTGCAGGTCCTGGAATCCCACAGAAATGAGAGCGGCATCATTTACTGCCTTTCGCGCAAGCAGACCGAGGAGCTCGCCGCTTCACTTGAGCGCCGGGGTATCCGGGCCCGGGCCTACCATGCAGGCCTTGAAGCAGAAGAGCGCACAAGGCGCCAGGAACAGTTCATCCATGACGAGGTCTCCGTGATGGTGGCGACCATTGCCTTCGGAATGGGCATCGACAAGCCCGATGTCCGCTTCGTGGTCCATCACGATATGCCCAAAAATCTCGAGAGCTATTACCAGGAGACAGGGCGCGCAGGCCGCGACGGCCTCCCCGGCGAATGTGTGCTCCTTTACTCTGCCGGCGACTATGCGAAACAGATGAGCTTCATAGACCAGGTCAGTGATCCGGATGAGCGGGAGATAGCCCGCATTCAGCTCGGCCGCATGCTCGGGTTCGCAGAAAGCAGCACCTGCAGGCGCATAGAGCTCCTGCGCTATTTTGGCGAAATATTCAGGAATGGCGACGGAGACGTGCTTTATGAGTGCGGTGCCTGCGACAACTGCCTGACTCCCCGGGAGAGTTTCAACGGCAGTGTTGAGGCGCAGAAAATCCTCTCCTGCGTGGTGCGCATCAGGCAGATGAGCGGGTTCTCCACGGGCCTCCAGCACGTAGTGGACGTGCTCTGCGGAGCCGACACCGAGAAGATCCGCCGCTGGGAGCACCACAACCTGAGCACTTACGGCATCGGCAGGGAAACCAGCCGGACCGAGTGGCTCTTTTACGCACACGAGCTCATCAAGCTGGGGCTTCTCTCTCTTACCGGCGAGAAGTTCAAGGTGGCCGGGATCACCGAGAAAGGGAGACAGTTCCTCAGGTCAAAGGAGGAGATACTGCTCAGGAGACCCCTTACCAGCGCACGCCTCACCGCAGAACAGAGGAAAATCCAGCGTGCCCGCACGGGCGAGCGAGAGGTTGACCGCACCCTTCTGGGAAAACTGAAGGCCCTCAGGCTTGCCATAGCGAGGAAGCGGGGCATCCCCCCCTTCATGATATTTTCGGATAAGACTCTTCAGGAGATGGCTGCAATGTGCCCTTCCACACTGAGCGAGCTGAGGCAGGTGAGCGGCGTGGGCGAGCGCAAGCTGGCGGCGTACGGAGAGGCTTTCCTGCAGGTGTTATGTTGACGGAAATGAGCTGAGGCTGAAATTCTGACATATAAAGGGGACAGCCTTATGCTCCTGCCTTCAGAAGGGCTGCCCCGCCTCACCGCGATTGAAGGAAATACCCGGATCCTGGAGAAGATTTAGACTGCGGCGGACAAGAAGACTCAGCAAAGAAGAGGTATCACACCATGGGAAAGAAACCGCCCGGCACAGCTGCCCCGCCGCAATGGTATGAGGAGCTTTTCCGATGACAGGGGCTCTGTGAAATCCATAAGGTCCAACGAAAGGTTCTATGTCCCTTCGGAAATCACGTGGCAGCTCACATGCCTCGGCTTTCAGAATGTTGACATATATGGCGCCAGGCTGGGAGCCTTAAGCAGGAACCATGTCCTTACGCCGGAAGACTTCGAGATGCTGGTCATCGCAGAGAAGCTCTGACGATTATATCCCGGTTCATGGAGGAAAAAGCGATGCGCTATCCTGTAATGATACTTCTTCTTGTGATGCTTGCCACATCCTCAGGCCAGGGGGTCGCCTCGCCTCAAAAAAGCAGGGCCCAGAGCGAAAAGCTTGTCTCCATGAGCTATGTGAGGGCCGATCTTGTCCCGGTCCTCAACAGGCTTGCCAGGGATATGGGGCTCAACATCGTCGTTGATCCCAAGGTGACCGGGACCGTCACGGTGGAGCTGAAAAACGTGCCGGCCCTCTCGGCCCTCAATCTTGTGGTGACAACCAACGGCTATAATTACAAGGTTCTCGACGGGACCGTCGTGGTAGGCACCGACGAGATGCTCCAGAAGCTCCCCTCGAACCTCATGACCATGCAAGCCGAAAAAGTAACAGAAGCCCTTCGCCTCGCCCATGCCGATCCCGGGGAGATCATCGGGATACTGCAGAAGCTCTATCCCCACGCGACGCTTCAGGAGGATTCCCGCCTCCGTGCAGTCATAGTCACTGCCGATCGCGACACGATAAAGAAAATCAGGGCCCTCATCTACGGGAGCCCTGAGGAGTGAACTTTCCATGCTTCAGGTCTCTGGGAGTGCACTGGTGGAAAAGGATTTATTTTGTTATTTGAGATTCTTCTCAAGCCACTGCGCCACATCCTGGTGAGAAGCCAGTGACCCGTCGCTGATCTTCTGGGCCAGGGCGTATCCATAGGCAGTGAGAGCAAGATCCTGGTGGCTGTTTCCTCTTCGGGGATGTCTGCTGGGCCAGGGTTTATGGGTGTAGGGAAGATCCTTGAGGATTTTCCCTACGCTGTCCTTCACCGCAGCCCTGTTGCCGGACTTCGCGCTCTCCACGGCTGATTCGAAGTCCTTCACGTCAGCCCGGTCAGTCTGCCAGGCCTGGGTCTTATTCACATCGTAAAGATAGCCTCCATTGTTGTCGCCGGTCTTTTCATGACCTATGGCCGCTCTCTGGTATATATTGTACAAAGGGCCTCTGGTAGAGCCCAGGTCAACGGCAGTGAGAAAGTGGCCCACCTGGTTGTTGGAGAGCTCCGGGTTCTTCAGGAGCCTGCCGTCCTGGAAGTCCTTATCGAACCCGCTGTCATCGAACTTTTTTTTGAAGTGGACCCTGTCGCCACTGCTTGTCTCCTTAAGCACGTGCTCCAGGCGCTCCCGGGCGGTTTTCCCGGGGAGCGACGGGTCTTTGAACATCTCGACAAGTGAGTCAAGTGAATTTTTTTTCTGTGCCTGCCCGCTCTGTGCAGCGCTGCCCGTGCTCTGGGTATCAGCGGTCTTCGTGGAGCCATCGCCGGCAACAATGGGCGTGCCATGCTTATCCTTACTTTTCTGGATTTCAGTACCGTCGAGGCTTTTCAGCTTCTCGTTAAACCACGACAGCGCCTTATCGTTTCCGGCGTCGCCATCGTCACCGGCGCCCTGGGATGCCGGTGTGCCCTTCAATGCCCCGGAAATATTTTTCAGGTGAGACTTTCCCCTTTCATCGTCGTGGTGCCCGCCGAGAGTCTCAGTGGAGAGAGTGGAGCTGTCGGCAGGCGTGGTGACGAGACGGCGCAATTCATCTGAATCGGCACTGCGGTATCCTCTGGACTGCAGGGGCGCTGTGCTTGATGGACTCAGCAGCAGGGGCGATGACCCCTTGTTTTTCTCCGTGTAAGATCCACATCCTATGCTTCCCACTCCACCAAGGCCATAATCTTCAGCCATGGACTTTCCCCCCCTGTTGTGCTGTTACTTTGTCTATAGCTTCATTATATCTCAATAATTCTCAAAGGTGTTCCATTTATATGAAGCCTCTGTAAAATCATTGTGAACGGCCTGTGAATTCTTTACGGGAAATCACAATTGTTCTGCAGAGCACAGACGGGGTGCCGGCGATGTGCTAGAATGAGGGCAGAAGGAATAAGAAGGGAGGCGGCGGTGATGAAGTTCGTGAAGATAACCAAGGTTGAAGGAGATGTGGTATTCGAGATAGATGGCCTGCTGATACTTCTTGTCATTCTGGCGGGCCTTTACATGGCTTTCTTCAGGAGTCCGGTAATGCAGCTGTTAATCAGGAACCTGCAGACCTATTTTCTCGAGATAGCCCTGGCAACCATTGCCTCCGTGATATTTGTGGCGCTCATGTGGCGTGCCGGAGAGAATAGCAGCGAAAACAGAGACTATGAGTATTACTGACATGCACAAGCGGGAGCGGCGTCTTTCATTACCTCTAGCTTAAGCGTCAAAAAGATAAGCGGCAAGACACACCCTTGTTGACACTTGCCATATCCGGCCGCTGTCGGCTCAGGATCGGTGTCCACATCTGCGGCCTTTCTTATCGAGATTTCATGAAAACACCAGGCTCTGCCAGGAGACCCTTTTCATAGACCAGGAAAGGGGTACCTTCCGAGAGGGAGCCGAAGGTGAAGGTGAGCTCGTAAGGTGCCCTGCCCCTCACGGTAAGGGTACGCAGATTGTGGAGCAGGTGGAGGTGGCAGGCCTCGCAGAGCACAATGAGGTTCCAGGGGTCATCGGTGCCCCCCTGGGAGCGCCTGATGATGTGGTGCACATGGAGGTTTCTGCGGCATCGGCAGCCGGGGGTCTGGCAGCGGAAGCGGTCACGCTTCATGATTGTATGATGATGGGCCGCTTTTTTCAAGGTTCCCTCGGTGACAAGGTAGTCTGCAAGGAGGGCTGCAAGGAATTTCTCTTCCGGCAGGATCGGGCTTTCGGTGCCTTCTGCGAGGGCAAGGCGGCCGAGAAAGGCATGAGCTGCCAGGTTCCAGAGCGCCTCAAGCTCCCGGGGGAGGAAGAACTTGATCATCATGGCGCTCCCTGCTGCCTGCGAGGGATCTCCTGCCGAGAGGATGTCCACCAGGAAAGCCTCATCGGGGCTCTCACCCCGGGGAATGGTGCAGGCTTCCCGGGCTTTTTCCAGTGACTGATGACACGAGCACAGGGCATTTTCGCATCCATGCCCATGGGGTGCCTGCTCCTCCCCGTTGCATACCCCCGCATGCAGTTGATCGCTCCCCGACTGGTTTTCGAGGCCCGCACACAGGGTGGATTTTTTTTCAATTTTCATGGAGGCCTGTGAGGCGAGCATCTCTTCCACATCTCTGAAATACCTCCAGGGCGCATCAAAGTGCCTGTCGCGGCTCGCAATAAGCTCCTCGTCATCTGACGTGAGAGGCCACGAAGGATTGAGGGAAGGGCCTGTGTACCAGGACCCGGTCCTTATGATGTCCTGCACTTCCTCCGGCAGGTTGTGAAACCTCTCGTCAGTGACGTAGCGGAATCCGGGAAGAAGTATGTAATTATGGGAGACCAGGCAGTCATACTCCAGGATCCTCGCAGAGCGCTCTGCCTCTTCCCTGAGGTCCGCCGTGGGCACGCTCGCGGCATAAGCGATCCACTGTGACTCATTCCTGGAGTCCACGACGGGAAGAATGAGGCGAGCCTGCTCCCTGGTGATGATGCCCTTCCTGAAGGCATCCTCGGTAAGGGAGTGGCGGTGGAAGCCCTCGGCGAGCCTGATGAGCTGGCGGGTCTGGGCCATCGAGAAGCCGCAGCGCTCACCGGCATAATCCTCGATGAACTCAAAGCCGAGAAGGCGGTGGAGCTGCCGCTCATCCATCGCCCGAAGGAGCATTCCCGCGGCCACGTCGAGCCTCTGGCGGATGGAGGCGGCCTTCCGGAGGCGATTCGCAATCGCCTTGGCGGAGACCCCGACGTCTCTTCCCGGCCGGGCCTCCTCCAGCCACGACGGGAAGAAGATGCTCCACTGGGAAGACCACGGAGTCTCACCGGCCTCTCCCTCGCCGTCTTTCCAGGTGACCTCATCAGGATCGCTCCCGCGGCGGTTTCCCATCCGCCTCTTCAGGAGGGGTACCCGGGAGAATATGGGGCGGTTCCCCCTGTCATCAAGGGCTTGAAGCTCTGGGGCAACGTGCCCCGAGGCCATGAAGTTCGCCAGCATCGCCTCGACGAAGCCGGCGGAGGGCCCGTCATAGTGCTCTTTGTCCCTGAAGAGGGAGAGGGCGAAGTCCCAGGTGAGGGCAAGGGAGGGCGGCACAGTGAAATACATCATCGTGCCTTCATCCCCGTCGCCGTGAGAATCATCGTATGCTCCGCCCGCCGCGCGCAGACTTTCTTCAGAACCGGGCGCCCCATCGGCTTTCTCTTCTGCGAGAGCCTTCTTCACTTCCCGCTCAAGGCCGCACAGAGAGCGCCCACTGGCAATGGCAAGCCATTCAGCCTCGTTCTCAGGGGTGGCGACCCTCGACAGATGTCTGAGGGCGCTCTTTGCGATCCTGCCCTCAAGATAGGCCTCCCGCGTGAGGGGGAGCGCCCTGAGAAGCTCGAAGTTGTGCATCAGCTCCGACGCGGTGCGCCCCGAGAACGAGAGATGCTCCGTGGCGAAGACTCCCATGGAGCGGTATCCTAACTGATCAACCCCTTTCGTTTTAAGAGTGACAAGAAGGCCCCCAAGCACAATGTCCAGCGCCTGGCGGCCGCGGACTGCCTCACAGAGGGTGAAATCGATCCGTGATGCCCGCTCATCCCTGTCGATTGAGCCGAAGGTGATGTCCCCGGTGAGCCTTTCCGCTTCGGGGATGAGGCCTTCCCTGGTGATTTTGACGAGGTGCTCAGGCCTGCAGGGCCCCTCCGCGGGAAGCTCATAAGGCTCCGGGAGGAGGAGCATATCCTCGCAGTCCTGTGAAGAAAGCGAATCACCGAGGTGAAGAAGCTCTTCTTCATCAGGGAGGAACATATTGGAGATAGAATGGGTCTCATGTGTATCCATGATTATATGATATCATAACGATGATGAAATATCAAATAAGGCACCCTTTAAAAACCTTATCACTGCAACGATAAAAGGCCATCGCAGGATGCCCTCCAGAGGGCCTGAAAGGGTCGAAGAGGTCAAAAATGACCCTGAAGGCCATAGAGCGTAAGTCAGCGAAGGATTGGACCGGTTTTCATGCGTGTAAGACCGGATCTGTCGCCGGGTGGAATTTCTTTTCGTTGGAAAGATTTTATGAGGCGGCATTCAAAGTGCCCGCGGTAACATTACTATGCAATACCGGGGAAATATGGTCCGGTGGGGGAAACATATCCGATGGACAATTTTTCACTATTATGCTATACTTCGTTTATTGAGTCATACTTCCCATTTCCAGTTTCTTTTCACCCTCGCATGGTCCTCAGCATGGTAATATATGAGTTTTTGTTGCAGCATTGAAAGGAGCAAAGACCAATGAATAAGATGAGTAATATTTTCTCGTTTCTCTGGGCAGTCATTCTTTCCATGGCCCTGATTCTGGGAGGCTGCGCGGGAGGCGGCGGCGAATCGGGCGCGTCATACTGGGGCGGAAGTGGAGGAGGAGAGACTTCCCAGGCCTATTCCGTATCAGGCACGCTCCGCGACACCATCACGAGCACTCCTGTGCAGGGCGCCGCATGCACCCTCTCGCAGGCCCGGGGCGGGAATTTTATCAAGGACTTCCTCAGGATTCCGAAAGAGACGGTGACTGTCAGCTCTACGACGACAGACCAGAACGGTCAGTACCGCTTCACCGGCGTGCCGTCGGGGACTTACACAATCACCTTCAGCAAGGCTGATTATGTCACCACTGAGCTCAACAGCCTCTCGGTGACAGGCGACACGGCAGGCGTGGACCGCACGGTGGTGCAGGTCTCGCAGTGGAACCAGATCGCCGGCCCCGATAATCCCTACGATACCACGAAGGATTATGTCATCGTCGATGCCGCACTCCCTTCCAAAAGCGCAAGGCCTGCAGTTTCAGGAGTCGCAGCCTCAATCACCCCTTCAACGGGAGTAAAGATAGGCTACTTCACAGACAGCACGCCGCCCACCATTGACTGGAGCGCGACAGGAACATACGCCAACGGGAGGATCATCTTTTACGGTCTCACCCCGGGAACGCAGTACTCCATCAATTTCTCTCTGACAGGTTATACCTTCCCGGTTCTCAACGTGTCATCGCCCGGCGGCGGAGGAGTTGTGCAGAACTATAATATCTACGCCACTTCGCCCACGCCTACGGCTTCCCCGACAACACCCACGCCATCCCCGACAACGCCCACGCCTTCCCCGACAGCACCGACTCCCACCACCTCTCCCGGTGGGGGCGGAGGAGGTGGGGGTGGAGGCGTGCCGTCGCCGTCACCGTCACCGTCGCCGTCACCTTCACCGACCCCTGCGGGCACTCTCCGGTGGAGCTTTACCTATTCTTATGCAGGGCCGATCAGTTCCTCTCCTGCCATAGGGAGCGACGGCACGGTATATTTCGGCTCCGATGATTACAAACTCTATGCCTTTTCAGCCTCAGGCTCACCCCGTTGGAGTTACACCGCAGGCGGGTGCATGCAGACAGGCTCTCCTGCCATAGGGAGCGATGGCACCATTTATTTCGGCACGGACGATAAAAAATTCTACGCGGTAGATGCCTCAGGCTCGCCCCGATGGAGTTACCAGACGGGAGGTGAAATCTTTTTGTCGCCTGCCATAGGAAGCGACGGCACCATCTATTTCGGTTCGAATGATATGAATTTTTATGCCCTTAATGCTTCGGGCGCGCTCAGGTGGATCTACATGACTGGTGGTGAAATCCACTCTTCGCCGGCAATAGCGAGTGATGGCACTATTTATTTCGGCTCCAACGATAGGAATCTTCATGCTCTTGACGCCTCAGGCGCGCCCCGGTGGACCTATCCCACGGGTGATATAATCTATGCATCTCCTGCCATAGGAAGCGACGGCACTGTGTATTTCGGCTCAGGCGACGGCAATTTTTATGCCCTAGATGCCTCAGGCTCACTCCGGTGGAGTTATCCCGCAAGCATAGGACAATGGTGCATGTCCTCTCCTGCCGTAGCGAGCGACGGCACCATCTATTTCGGCTCACGCGCCCCTACCAACAGGCTTTTTGCCCTTAACGCCTCAGGCTCGCTCCGGTGGTCTTATACCCCGGGCGACGAAATCAATTCCTCTCCTGCCATAGGAAGCGACGGCACCATCTATTTCGGCTCAAACAGCAACAAGCTTTATGCCCTCAATGCCTCAGGCTCGCTCCGGTGGAGCTATGGAACGACAGACGATATCTATTCATCGCCCTCCATAGGGAGCGACGGCACCATCTATTTCGGCTCGCGCAATCAGAGATTTTACGCCCTTTTCGGCACCGGCACCCTGGCCACGAGCCCCTGGCCCAAGTTCCGTCAGAACCTCTTCAACACAGGGAGAAAAGAGTGAGTGAGGATCAATAAGGTCTGAGAGCTTTTGCCAGGCAGGCGCGGTACTGCCGTCATCTCGAGCGCCGGCCCGGGGCTTCTTCCCAAAAGAGGCTCTCGCCTCCCGTGTGTCAAATAGTTGGTTATTGACACTGGAGGTGGGAACCATGAAAAGAGCTCTGCGGACTCTTCTTGCCCTGTCGCTGCTGGTACTCATCGCAGCCTTTCCTCTCAGGGCCGCGCCTATTCACGATGCGGCCAAAAACGGCGACAGAGAGGAAGTCGTAAGGCTGCTGCAGTCTGACAGGAAGCTTGTAAACGCGAGGGATGAGGCCCACGGCAACACCCCTCTGCACTGGGCTGCCTACCGGGGACATATGAGCGCTGCTGTGGAGCTCATGGCCTATGGAGCCGACGTGAACGCGAAAAATAACGACGGCTACACGCCCCTGCGGGACGCGGCCTACAAAGGCCACGTCAAGATCGTGGAGTCTCTGCTGAGGCACGGCGCCCGTGTTGATGAGAAGGATCGCACCTACGGAGCCACTGCCCTTCACTGGGCTGCCAATGCCAGCCAGGATAAGGGCCAGGCGGAAATCATAGGGCTGCTGATGTTCCTTGGCGCCGATCCCCGGGCAAAAGATAAGGAGGGAAAGACTCCCATTGACTGGGCATCCTCCAATGGCAGCAAGGATGCGGTGCGCCTCCTCTCGAGGACGAAGGGAACCTACCTTCTTGCCTCGCAGGTCAACGAGTTTTTTGACGCCCTCTGCAGGAATGATGTCACCAAGGTAAAGGCCCTGGCAGCGAAAACCCCTGCACTCGTGAAAGCGAGGGAAGCAGGCATACCGGGAGGCCAGGGCTTCACGGCCCTGCATTTCGCCGCCGAAAGAGGGAATCGTGAGATCGCAGAATTTCTCATAGAAAAGGGAGCCGACGTCAATGCGACAGGCGTCACCACCAGTGATTTCTCCACCGAAGGCTTTACCCCCCTTCACTGTGCCGCATTTGACGGGGCAGTGGAAGTGGCGGATCTCCTTATCTCAAAGGGAGCGAGGGTATTTGCACTGGACACTTTCGGGCGGACTCCTCTCCACATTGCCGCTTTCAGGGCAAAAAAGGACATGCTGGCCCTTCTTCTCTCAAAGAGGGCCAACATAGGGGCAAAGACCAAGGAAGGCGAGACGGTGCTGCACGAGGTGGCTGCAACCTTAGATGTTATGGCGAGGCGCGGGATCAGTGAAGATGAGCTCTGCCAGGCAGCGGCCTTTCTTATAGAGAAAGGCGCGCCTCTCAATGAGAAAGACAGGTATGGCACTACTCCCCTTATGGCTGCCACGAAGAACAGGCATAAAAAGCTGGCGGAAGTGATTCGGACCCATGGAGGACGGTAACCAATGAAAGTGCTCAACATTGAGATCAAGGTGAAATCATCGGATGCTGATTCGGTAAGGAAGCTCCTCCTCTCGAGAAATGCAAGGTTTGCAGGGGAGGATCACCAGGTGGACACTTATTTCAATGTGCCGAAAGGGCGCCTCAAGCTCAGAGAGGGGACAATTGAAAACAAGCTCATCTATTACGAAAGAGACGACAAAAGCGATCCGAAGGAGTCGCGGATAATCCTCTACAACCCTACGCCCGGCTCATCATTGAAGGACATTCTCACGAGCTCCCTGGGGATAAAAGTCGTGGTGGACAAGAAGAGGGAGATATACTTCATCGACAACGTGAAGTTCCATATCGACAGCGTGGCGGAGCTGGGCTCATATGTAGAGATTGAAGCAATTTCTGAGGAAGGGAAGATCGGCAGGGATACCCTCGTCAAGCAGTGCAATGAATATATGCGTCTCTTCGGCATTCCGGACGCCGATCTGGTTCATTGCTCATACAGTGACCTGCTGCTGGAAAAAAAGCGGCAGCAATGACAGGGCTGCGGAATTTTAACAAAGTGTTCATTGACGAAGCGCCCGGTTTAAGCTATTCTTATTAAGAGCTTTTATCCAAAGCAGGGAGCATCTTATGATATCGGAAAACAGGCCTGCAGGCTCATTGCATGGGACCCCGCCTCTTCACAAGGCCGGCTCTCACAAATGTGGCGAACCGTCGTCTGCTGCGGCATCACTGCCTGGCGATACTTTTGAGAGAAGCCCCGGCAAAGCAAGCAGCGGCGTCACTGCGTCCCGTCCCTCCCCGGCCGGAAGCGGAAAAGAGCTGTCTCCCGCATTGAAACGGCTTGTAAAGGCTGCCGACAGCGATCCTTTCATACTTGTGCCAGGGAACGGCCCCGAGGGGTTTTCCCTCAAAGCTCCAAGCGAGGTGGATCCCGGGAGCCAGGCCTCCGAAGGCCTGGATGCCAGGGGGAATGCCATATGGGCTGTTGACCAGAAGTGCACTTACAGGGATGTGCAGGGGCAGCTTGACACCCTTCTGCTTGACGGCATATTCTGCGGCGGCTCCGCGGGAAAAACAAACAACGGTCCCACAGCAGCGATCCTCGCTGTGGAGAGAGAGGGCCGCTGGGAGGAGATCCCCCGGCACGACCATACAGCTGCCGGCGCGAAGAAAAGCCCCTTTCAGGACCCCTCGATCACCAGGGTGATCGTGAAGATGGACGGAGTGAAACCGCTCCAGAGCCTGGGGGCCGTGTTGCCCGCCGGGACCTTTGAGGCGGTCGTGGACACACGGCAGACGATCCACGGGGAAAATAAAAGCGAGCTGACGCTCCATTTTCTCAATCCCGACAAACGCTCGGGGCCATTTCCCGGCACCACCGAAGGCGCCGTCCGCTTCAGGGCTTCAAGGAATGCTGATGATTCCGTGACCATTGAAGGCTATTACGTGACGCGTGCCGCCAGGGAATATATCGATCACCTCACGGATTTCGTGCCTCTTGCAAAAACCGGCAAATCCCTGTTCTCTCTTGGCAGATCTCTTTACCGCCTCACCCCCATGGGCTTCATCACGAGCCCCCTCAGCGACGCCCTCGGCAGGACCATGGAGGGGATAACCGACAAGGCCATAGGCACCCTTGGCTTCACAAGGCCCGCAGTGGCAGCTCTCCACTCCAGTTACTACCGGACTGTCCTTTTCCCCAACCTCCTCGGGAAATAGCACTTCGTCCGATTCTACAGCCCGGCATTGCCTCTCTCTTTCCATGCCCTGGAGCATGCACAGAGGAGAGGTGAAAGAGAGAAGAGAACTTGGGAGAGGTGAGGGATAAAGAAAGGGGGGGCACCATGAAAGGTTTTTACTCTCTCCGCTCTGTTTTGCCGCTGGGCTGTTTTATGATAATTCTCGGAGCCTGCGCCTTCGGTGCCCCGAAAGCCACGCTCCCTGCGGCGCTTCTCCAGCTCTGCGACAAGCTCGCCACCTATGAGATCGAAGTGCAGGGCACCCTTCCCATCACAGTGAAGATGGGATTCGGCACCTGCGACAGTGCTTTGAACTCTCCTCTCTCGGTGAGCGTCGAGGTGCCCGGGACCGGAGCTGCCGACCGGCTTGAGCTCTGGGTTGCCCGCGAAGATTACGTGGACAGGGAATACCGTTTTCCCCGCGCCACCGATGAAATCCATCTCAGGAAGGACCTGGTGCCGCAGGCTTCTACCACCGTAGGCTTCGGCCCTATGAAGCGCGGGAATATCTATTATGCCCAGGTCATCGCGTACCGCGGAAGCACTGAGGCTGGCAGGAGCCCTCTTGTCATAAGGGCCGCCTTGATCCCGGCGCCTCGCGAGGCCCTCAATGAAAAGAATATCATGACAAGAATAGAGCGCTCCAGTGCCCTGCGCGATGAGATTTTCCGCGTCTTTGGCTTCAAGCCCCACGTGGCGGCCCTGATCAAGGGGACCTCGTCGTTCTATACAAAGGACCCTGATAAAACGGGAGGTGCAGGCGGATGGTACCCCTGGGACAGGATAGTCATTGTCGATGCGTGGGGGCGACAGGCGGGCCTCCATGAGCTTGCCCATGCCTTCTGGCATGATTACAGGAAAACCCACGAAGGGATGGCAAGGAAGCTTGCCCGCGACGTGGTGAAGCTCTCCGAGATGGACCCGGCAAAACATGGTGAATACAAAGAGGCCATTACCTTCGCAAGGGGCTATGTGAACGGGGTAGGAGACTGGAAGGGGATGTACGCCGGCGGCGGTGAGAAAGTCAAGGATGTCTATCACCTGAGTGATGAGGATTTTCAGAAGCGCGTGCTTGACTGGGAAATCTTTGCCGGCTTTTCAAGCTGGACGATGGGGCAATACAAGGCAGGCCCTCACATGCTTCCCCAGTTCATGTGGCTCTACCTGGATCTCATCTTCTCAGGGAGAATCCTGGAAAAGCCCTATTACGAGGGGGGAAAAGAATAGGGGGCTCGTCTCGCCCCGCCGTCAGTGGCTCAGCTTTTTCCTGAGAGTCAGGATATTCCTCTGGTTTTCATGGCGGTATGCCACATCATCCATGAACTGCCGCACAAGGAAAATGCCAAGGCCCCCGATTTCCCTCTCATCAAGAGGGGCATTAAGGTCGGGAGGGGGAATTTCGAGGGGATTGAAAGGTGTCCCGTCATCGGAGATCTCTACAGAGAGCTCATCGGCAAGCATTTGAAGATCGATGACAATTTCGTGGGATTCAAAATCATCATAGCCGTATGAGATGATATTTGTCACGATCTCCTCGAGAGCCAGGGTGATGTCATGGATCACCTTGCTTGCAAGGCGCTCCGACGATCCGAAGTCTGCCAGTTCCGTCGTGAGCCTCTTGATTTCCTGAAGGTCGTTATTTACTGTAATTTTCATAGGCTCTCCTTGGTCTTTGCTGCTTTTTCCCCCAGGTATCTCAGGACCATAATGGTGATGTCATCGGACTGCTCGGCGCCCTGCGTAAAGGCCCTGATCTCCCCGAGAACCGCTTCTTTCACCTGCGTCGCCGTGGCTTTCTCCACTTTGCCCACCACCTCGGCCAGCCGCGTAGTGGAAAATTCCTTGTCGTCAACGCTGAAGGCTTCAGTGACGCCGTCGGTGTACATGACCAGGCACTCGCCTGCTGAGAGAGAAATCCTCTGCTCCTGGAATACCTCGTCTTCATTCAGCCCCACGGCAGTGTTTCCTGCATCTGGCAGAAAGGTGACTGTCCCGTCATTCTTCACCAGTATCGGCGGGTTGTGGCCGGCGTTGGAATAAGCAAGCTCACCGCCTGCCGTGTCGAATATGGCGCAGAAGAGGGTGACAAACATGCATTCCTCGTTGTTCACGGAAAATTCCCTGTTGGCCGCCGCCACGATCTCTTCGGGTTTCAGGCAGCCCCCTGCCGCAGTCTTGATGAGTGTCTGCATCTTCGCCATGAGGAGCGCTGCGGGGATGCCTTTCCCCGCCACGTCGCCGATGACAAGGCAGAGATGATTCTCATCGATAAAAAAGTAATTGTAGAGGTCGCCGCCTATATCGCGGGCGGGGAGAAGCACCGCATCAATGTCGAGCTCCGACCTGTCGGGGAAGGGAGGGAACTTTGTGGGTACCAGGCCCATCTGAATGGCATGGGCAATGACCAGCTCGCTCCTCATCCTTTCGCGGGCTGTCGTGGTCTCGGTGAGCTCTTTGATATAGGACTTGAGGGAATCGCGCATCGTGGAAAAGCTCACCGCGAGATCTCCCACCTCGTCGTGTTCCCTGATAACGGGGAGAACCACATCGAGATTTCCCTTGGCAATCTCGCCGCTGACCTTTGAAAGCAGCGAGAGGGGCCTGGTGATGCTCCTGGAGATTTTCACTATCATCGTGAGAAGAATGAGGAAACCAATTATGCCGAGAACTGTCATTGAAGCAGTGAGCTGCTTCATGTCATGCTCCATCACCGCGGTGTTCCAGACGATGCCCAGGGACCAGCGGCTCCTGGTGAGAGGCCCGAAGCTGAATATATTTTCCTTGTCTCTGTCAGGGTTCATATACTTGAGGAAGCCTGTTTCCCCTGCCACCATCATTTTTCCTATCTTGCGAAGCTCCCCGTCATTCTTGCTCCTCGCGAGGCTGAAGATTGTCTCGTTCATGATGAGCTCTTTTCTCGGGACAGTGAGAAATGTGCCGTTTTTCGAGATAAGGAAGCTGTAATCAATAGGATTCAGGGTATCGCTTTGCCTTTGAGCGGGGAGCAGGATGGAATCCCAGAACCGGTCGAGACTCCCGCGCTTCTCTTCCATCTTGAAGGTGGACATTATCTGCTCCACCATATTCTGGAGCCACTCGAGGGAAATATCAACGGACACCACGCCAGCAAAGACCTCTTTCCCCTCCACATGACGGTAGAAGGGAACAGAGTAAGTGGCCATTACGATCTCCCCCCCGTTCTCATCATAATAGGGCTCGGACCAGCAGGGCCTGTGGAGCATCTGCGGGATGATAAACCAGTCCTCATAGAGGTAATTAAAAGGCTTCTCTTCTGTTGTCCGGAGGGTAAGCTCGCCGTTTTTCCTGAAGTAATAAAGGTCCATGAGCCTTGTTTCGCGGTCGTAAGCATAGGGTGCATAAGTGACGGAAAAAGCAAAGAAGCTCCTGTTGTTCTCCATGATGGTCTCAATAATCCAGATGAGCTTATCCTGGGGGAATGCCCTTTTTTCCAGGATATGGGCCACATTCTCAGGCACTTCCTCCATAGGTTCCAGGATGGAGTCCATATGGTACAGGGACTGCGTGGTGAGGAGCATAGCCTGGCGCTCCATCTCCTTCCGGAGGTGATGCATGGAGGAGAGATAGTAATAGACCATAATCCCTGCAAAGATAAGGGTGCAGCTTGCAAGGATGGAGAGGCTCATGCGGAAGGCCAGTCCTCTATTTTTTCTCATGGGCAGTTAAATCCTTGTAAAAGGCGCTCCAGGGGGGGATGTGCTTGATGATCTTCTCGTTTTGGAGACATTGTGCGGTTTTCATATAGTCATCATAAGAGAGTTTACCCACGGCTTCCCTCCCATACATGACAAGATCCTCGATATGGCGGAGCATCCATTCCTGATGCACCGGGCTGGCGGGGATCTGATGCTGGCGCATGATGATTATGAGATCATGGATGGTTTCCTTCTTGTTGGCGAAAGCATAGCGCCACCCTTCCAGGGATGCGGCGACAAAATCCCTGCAGAGTGCGCCATTATCACTTGTAAAGGTCTTTTCAAGCGTATAAAGGCCGTCCTGGGGGAAGCCAATTCCATAGTCGGCGAAAAAAAAGGTGGTGAGGTCATCCCTGTCGAGGCCCGTATTAATGAGGACATCGTACTCGTTGTAATAGGTCGCTGATGCCACGTCAACGCAGCCCCGCAGGAAGAGATTCATGGTTTCTGACTGGGGGATCATTTCCACTGAAAGGCCATGGCGTCTGAAAAATGCCCTTGCTTCCAGCTGGAGGTTGGTATCATCCCAGATCCCCACCTTCCGGTGCATCATATCGCGGGGCTCACTGATGCCGCTTGATTTTCTTGCGATAAACATAAGGCCGGATTTCTGCAGGATCTGTGCGATGTTCACAAGGGCGATGCCCTGCTCTCTTTTGACAATTCCAGTGGTGAGCGGAAAAGTGGCGAACTGGGCTTTCCCTTTTTCAAGGAGCTCAAGTGACGAGGCCTTGGGGCCGCCGCGGAGAATGGTCACGTCAAGCCCCCTTTTCTCGTAAAAGCCCTTTTCCTTTGCCATTATATAGCCGGCGAACTGGGCCTGGAGAAGCCACTGGGGGGCATAGACCACCTTTTTCAGAGGCGCCGCCGCGGCAATGGTCTTTGTGACGACCATCAGGAAGGCAATGGCAATAAAAAGGCAACCTGCCTTCTGCATAAGTTGCCTATCTTTTCTCTCATCCGCGGCGAGCCGTGCAATCAAGCCTTTCTCTCCTCGACGGATTTTCTCTGCATGGTGAGGAGGTAGTCATCAAGCTCAGCGATGCTTGAGAAGATCTGCTCCTTGGGGAGGGCCTTGATAATCTCGAACACCTCTTTTATCTGGGGCTGCAGGTTGACCATCATCACGGTGCCGCCGGTCTGCTTGAGGTGCTTCTTGGCTTTGGCGATGACGCGGAGGCCGATGCTGCTTATATAATTCAGCTTGTCAAGGTCCATGATCAGGATACCGGGCTTATTCTCAAGGGCGCTCTCGACCTTTTTCTCGAAGGCCTCATAGGTGGAGGCGTCAATAATGCCTTCCGGTGCTACAACAAAGACACCCGGTGACTTTTCATAGGAAACTACGCTAAGGGACATAAAACCTCCTTGTGGTCGTGACTTGAGGGCATGGTCTGAAAATGAGAACAGAGCACTCCATGCGCTCTGCCCATTATAACTTACGGGATTGAGATAGTCAATAGAGGATCAGATTATGATATCGCCGGGCGATGCAATGAAATGCCGCGAGAGCTCGGGGAGCAGGGCGGCAGCGTCGCTTTCCAGGTAAGTGGCTGCTGCGGGGCGGCTCCCGGCCCGCCTTCCCTGTTCCTCCTGGAAGAGGGCATAGGCGTCGATATCCTTGAGGTCGCCAAAATCAAGGCCTGTCGCTTTTTCAATGGTATCAATGGTGACCTGGTAGGGAGCCACGGCTGAAGTGTCCACCATGTCCTGGGACTCGCCGCCGCCTCTTCCCTGGGGCGTCTTCTTATTATTGATGTGCTGAATGAGTTCTTTCTGGCTCATCATGAACGCCGCCGCGGCAAGCTTGTGATCGCTTTCCCGCTCAAGGATGACTATCTTCCAGAACTCCCCCGGCAGCTGTGAGCCGCGGTAAGAGATGTCATCGCTGCTGAAAACGGGGCCCGTGAAAACGCTGAGACGTTTTTCCTGCTGGTCCGCCCTCTGCAGGAGCCAGTTTTCCAGGTCATGCCAGTTGTTCTGGTTGAGGGAGCCATGCTGGGGTACGGCGTTGGGGAAGAAGAAGGTATCATTGTTCGCTCTGGTGGCTTCCTGCCTGTCGCCCCAGACTACGTCTCTGCGTCTCACCATGTGGCCTCTGTCGAGGTTGTTGCCGGAATAAATATAGTCGCCAAGCTGGTTTTCCGCGCCTATGATCTCGTCGATTTCCCATTTGCCCCGCTTGATATCATCCCTGAGGCTTTTCCCGTCGAGGTTGTTTGCCGTAAAGAGGGCCATCTTCCGGTCCTTGTTCATCACAATCGAAAAATGGGTATAATTCCTCACGGTCTCGCCTTCCCTGCCGAAGTGGAGCACCGTTTCGGCAGTGTCATCAGTCATTTTGGGGAAAGGGACCTTTTTGTCACCGCCCAGGAAGCTCTCCTCGTAGCCGCCCTCGACGGGGAAGGCATGGTAAAGCGCCTCTGCGTCTTCTGTTGAGGAGCTTTTTTCAGTGTTCTTGCTCTCGGTGGCCGGCCCCCTTTCAATGGCGCTCTCAAAAGCTCTGTGAATATCTGACTGCTTCACTGAGGCGCCGGGATCTTTGCCAAGGGTGACTGTATCCTGCGGTGTGACGGAGCCCTTCTCATTGTCATCCCTCCTGCCGGCTTCACGGGAAGAAGGATAATAAGGTCCTGCGCCTGTCCGGCCTATTGCTGATGAATCTGTCATGGCGGTTCTGCTCCTTTTTAGTTCCTCTTTATACTTTACAACGCCGGGGCAGTTGAAATCAAGGATATAATGTTAATGAAAGGTTAAAATATGGGAGTCTCTGCGGCAAAAGGTGATGCTCTCTCTTCTCTAGAATTTATTGGCAGAATATTCCCGGAGAGAGGCGGTCACCATGCGAAAAACCATTGTATTTCTCCTTCTGGCAGCCAGTTTTATTTCAGGCTCACTGATGCCTGCTCACGCGCAGGCTGTCACTTTCAGCTCGGACTCCTCGCCTGGCGGTGCAATGACTGAGTTTGCCAGCAGGGGGCCCAGCCTGTTTCTTCAACTGAACAGCGTCGGTCCCGGCATCAACAGGCTCAGGATACTGAATGCCGCCAACAATGACGTGATGTGGGACAATGTTCCCACCCCGGGCGCCTCGATCTATCTTCCCCCTGCACACTACAGGGCCTATTGCTGGAGCGGGGAAGCATCAGCTTCCGGTGCTTCGGTGGCGGCAGCCTTTGTCCCTGGGGCGGCACAGCAATACTCGGCGCCTTCCCCCCCGCCATATCCCCAGGACCAGGATGAAACGGTGCCGGGCTACTCTGAGGAGTTCAAGAACAGCCCTGCCGACAGCGGGACCTCATGGGATTCGCCGCTCAACTATGACAATTACCGGGCAAACCAGCCCTATTACAACATGTATCCGGCTTCTTATTACCCCCTTCCCCAGGGCGCATCGAATTCATCGAAGTTCTGTCATTACTGCGGCGGGTATCATCCTGTGAAGAGCTGCACATATACCGGCCAGTAAGGGTGATGGACTGTCACATGGCATTGCTGTGTGAGTGAAAGGAGCCTTCAATGAGAAAAGATGCATCTGTTCCTGCCTGTGCCGCTCTTTTGCTGTTATTGTTCTGCCTCCCTCTCCGCGCTGAAACGCTTACATTCAGCGCCGACTCATCGGCACCGGGCTCCCTTTCGGAGTTTACCTGCGAGGGGACAGGCTCGAGCCTGAGGATTGCCTCGGTGGCCCCCGGGGTAAAAAGGCTCAGGATTGTCAATGCTGCTGACAACGAGGTGATATGGGACGGCAGGCCTGTAAAGGGGATGGTCATAAAGCTCCCGCAGGGGACATTCAGGGCGTACTGCTGGTCTGAGGAGAATGCCCCGTCATCTGCAGGGATCACGGGAAATCTCCTGAGGGAAGAGAGTATTGCGGCGGTGGCTCCAGTTGAGAGCCCGACGCCTGCTCCCTCGCCGACGCCTGTTGCCGTGACTCCGACGCCTGCGCTTTCCCCGAAGCCTGTCGCCGTGGCTCCGACGCCTTCTCCCTCTCCGACGCCTGTTGCCGCGACCCCGGCACCTGTTGCCGTGACTCCGGCACCTGTTGCCGTGACTCCGGCACCTGCGCCTTCCCCGAAGCCTGTCGCCGCGACTCCGACGCCTGCTCCCTCGCCGACGCCTGTTGCCGTGACTCCGACGCCTGCTCCCTCCCCGAAGCCTGTTGCCGCGACTCCGGCACCTTCTCCTTCATCAGGTGTCCCGAGGGGAAACCCGGCATTCTGTCATTACTGCGGGGAGTATCACCTGCCCGGCGGATGCAGCTATACCAGGTAAAAGAGCAGACTGCCCGAAAAGTAAAAAGAGGGGAAAGACACGTCTTTCCCCTCTTTTATCGTAAAAGATCAGTTGCCGAAGGCAAGTGCCTTGTCCAGGGCCGCTTCAGGCTGCACCACGCCGTTCCCCTGCTGGTTGGCGTCCAGGTCGGGGAGCCTGCTTGCCGTGGAGGTGAAGACCTCTTTTATTTGCTGGGGCGTGAGGTCCGGCCTGGCCTGGATGATATCGGCCACGATCCCCGCGAGCACGGGCGTTGCCATCGAAGTGCCCGAGATGCTGATGTAGTCAGTTCCCACGTGGGGGATCTGGGGCAGCTGGTCGAGCTGCGATCCGGGGGCGTTCGCCGCCGTGATGTAAACACCCGGTGAGAGGATGTCAGGCTTTGTGAGGCCGTCGTAAGTGGGGCCCCGGCTCGAGAACTTTGCGATCCCGTCATCGGAGGGATCAACAGTGCGCTTTGTATCGAGGGCTCCCACGGTGAGCACGTTGGGATCCATCCCCGGCGAGCCTACGGTGCTGGCCTTGGGTCCCGAGTTGCCGGCGGCAATGACCGGTATGATCCCCTTTTCCATAGCCGCTTCCACAGCCTGGCAGATGGGGTCGTCCTTGTATGACTGGAAGGCCGGCCCGCCGAGGGACATGTTGATCACCTTGATGTTGTATTTCTCCTTGTTCTCCGTGGCCCACTGCACGCCCTTGATGATGTCGGAGAAGCGGCCTGAGCCGTCCTTGGCGAGGACCTTGATACCCACGAGCTTTGCGTCAGGAGCCGTGCCCTTGTACTTGCCCTGCGATGCCTCGCCGGTGCCGGCGCAGTCACCTGACACGTGGGTGCCATGACCCTGGTCGTCATAAGGCTCCTTCTGGCCATTGATGAAATCCTTGAAGCCTATTATCTTGCCCTTGAGGTCGGGATGGGGGTGGATGCCCGTGTCGATGACGGCGATTGTCACGTCCTTCCCCGTGAACCCCTTTTCCCAGAGCTTGTCTACGCCAAGAGTCGGAACAGTCACGTCAAGCTTGTAAGGCTGAATTTCCTCGGGCTTCGGTATCAGCACCGAGGGATCCTCAATCATTTTGTGCTTGCCGTCAACATAGACTTTCATGTCATCGCTCTTGGCAAGAAGAAGCTGCGAGAGCTGCTCTTCAGTGACCTCGGTGGTATAGCCGTTGATCAGGGGAAGGTCATCTTTCTTCTTCACTCCCTGGAGCGTGGGAGCCTGGCCGCTCTTCGAGGTAATGATGATAGGTATTTTCCCCTCGTCGGTCTTGTCCTTTTTTTCAATGGAGACCATGTCCTCGGGGTTCTCCAGGGGCTTGCAGGTGCCGTCATCCTCGGGGCACTGCTGCTGTCTCACGGGGCCGCTATAGCTCTGCCCTTGTATCCCGGTGGTGTTCATATTCGGGTTGATTGACATATTCTCTCCCTCCGTTTCCTGATGGTGTCGTTACTTCTGGAGCTCCTTGGGATCGACGGGCCCTGATGAGCCCATGGCAGAGATACCCCGCACAATGGGGCTTATGTAAGTCGGGCCTTCTTCCTGGCCGACCTTCGATGCTTCAAGCTGCCTGTCCAGATCAAGGCGCTGCAGCTTCTGGTTCGGCGTGAGCTCATCGGTTTCAGCGCGGCCCTTCACGTTCCCCTTCATCTGGTTATACATGTCATAAGCCATCTTGGCGAAGGGGATGGCAAAAGCGGCAATGCCTGCAGGCTGGGCGATGCCCGCGTACTGGGCGAAGGAGAGGCCCACGCAGGTTGCCATGACGGCGGCGCCGGTGGCGGTGTCGAGGGCGCCGTCGATGACCATGGTCTTCCTGTTCTTGATGGTGTCGTCCTTTATCCCTTCAAAGACCTGGTACGCGCCGTTGAAGGCCTGACGGCCTCCTCCCGCGATACCCACTTTTGTGGCTATCTCGGCAGGCATGAAGAAGAATTTTCCCGGCGGCTTCTTGCGCATCGCCTGGTAGGCCTCATAGTGGCCCGCATTGGTGGCTATCTGGAGGGCGAACTTGCCGAGCTTTACGCCCTTCTCCCCAATCTTTTCGAGCTTGTTGATGGCATGGGCCGGCATGCCCATCTTTTTCATCAGCTCATGCATCTTGGTGTCCTTCGCAATGGCCGAAAGCACATCGTTCCACTGCGTTTCCATGGCGAATATTTCTTTGTCATAGCCATGTTTTGCATCGAAGCTGGGCGGGTCGAAGAAAGTGGGCGCCATATCGAAGCCGTAATCGGTGGGCATATAGGCCGACATGCCCTTGGCGTTTTTCACGGCCTGTCCCACATGGGCGTTGTCAATGACTGCCTCGCCTGCTGCCTTGATAAGGGAATCGGCAGCCTTCTTCACGGCGGGGAAGTTGTAGTTGTTGAAGCGCTCGTCGGCCTTGATGGTCTCGGCGAAATGAGTGACATCGCGGTAGTCCTGGTAGGGCTCGCCCTCCCCGGCAAAGAAGCTCTGTGTTTTCTTGAGATCCTCCCTGAGAGCCTCCTTGAGCTCGGGCTTTACAGAGATGCAGTGCTGGAGCTCTTTTGCAAGACCTGAGAAGGCATTCTTGAAGCCCTCGTATTTTTCAAGATCGATGGCGGAAAAAGTGGGCGCCATCATCTCCGCCGTAGGGCCGGGCTGGTACTTAGCCTCGAAGACGAAGAATTTTGCGAGCTCCTCGGGAGTGATGTCGCGGTCCTGCAGCTCAAACCTCAGGTCCTTCATCACGGCATCAAGGGGCACGCTCCCGAGGCCTGTGACACTCTGGGATCCCACGAGGACCTTGGCGCTGTCCTTGAGCTCCCCGGCCACCTCGGCCTGGGCCATGAGGCTCCCGTCAAAGGCCACCACATCTATTTTCTGTCCCGCGGTCTTGGCTGCTTCGCGCATTATGTCGCCAAGCTCCTTGTTATCAACGGTGCTTCCCGTCTCGGCATCGTGGAGAGAGCCCGCGAAGCCTCCGCCCTGGCCGTAGAAGATGATGCAGTAGTGCTCGGCGGGGTAGTTCTGGATGCCCCAGTTGATGAAATCCTTGACGTTCTGGGGATCGGCGGCATCAGCGGAGCCGATGTCCTTTACCACCGGTGAGATTATATTCTTGGTATATGGCGGGATGAACCATGATTTCATTTCGTCCATGAGAGGCGCAGGATTGGGGTTCTTCTCCACGTGGTAGCGCTTGGTGCCGCTCCAGTCGTGGGTGAACCTGTCGGTGATGAAGCTTGAGCGTGAGAGCTGCGCGAGGATATCGACATTATCGTCGCTCCCCGCAACCTCGAGCTGTCGCATCTTCCCCGGCGCAAGGCGCTGGAGGGTGCTGTCCTTCCCGTCAAGGTAAGCGAGGACAGTCCACTTCTTCTTGTGGGGCCCCTCAGGCGGGGGGCTTTCAGCAGGCGTGCCTTCAGCAGGAGGGCTTTTCCCTATCTCCACGCTGTCCTGGGCTGCAGCCGGTGCCTGTTCCTTGGCCACCGCCTCGCCTGCCTGCGCGGGCTTTCTTGTCTGTGCAAGAGAAGCCACCTGTGGGGATGAATCAATGCGGTCTATCGACATAACGCTTTTTGGACAGGTATAAGACCTGCCCATCCTCCTCTCTGGTCCCGCCATGGGGAGAGTCTCAAGACATTTTCAACCGGTACTATAATAACAGAAAGGAGGCTTTTTGGATCAAGATTTCATGTTACAAAATTGTTAACATGTGGGGAGGCCCTTCAGGGAAGGCCCTTCAGGGCGGGAGGAACGTGCGGTGACGCACCCTATTTAAGCTCGTAGCCTCCCAGCACGGCGGCCCACTGGGTGGCGATTTCCGTGAGGACCTTGTCTCTTTTCGCCGCTATGTCGGTAATGGTTTTGATAACCTCGTTCTGCATGTCCTGGATCAGCTCCATGAGCTTCCATGAATGCTTCTGGCGCTCTGCCGCCATCTGCCAGAGGGTCTCATTTGCGTTGAGGGCGTCATTCTGGGCGATCTGCGCCATGGTGAGCTTCTGCGACAGGGAATCCTGCCGGCCGTCAGAGGGCGGCGCCACGGGTCCCGGAAGGTTTACATCCGGGGACTGGGGCTTTAAGGCAGGTGATTGCAGTGTTTTATTCGAGGACTTGCTCTGCGGGGATTCATCGCATTTATTGCCGGTGGTGTTTTTCTTCGCATTGTTCTGCGCTATCCCGTTCTGGAAAGCGGCTTTTGTGCCCCTTGCCGACGTGAGCTCTATCTTGTCTGCGTTTTCACGCTCATCAGGTGCCTTTTCCTTTGATTCCCTATGGGCGCCCACCTGGTAAGCATTTCTAAGGTAATCAGCAACGCCGAGATTCACCTTGAGAGGATCATGAATTCCTGCCACGGCATCATCTCCTCTTCACTGGATCTTTTCAGCCCCATTATAGCAGGAAAAAGCTTCTCAGACATTGCCGCAATGTTAAATAAATCTTAAAATAATGTAAACATTTTAAGGTGGCTGCTTGTGCGCTACCAGTGGTGATGATGGCGGGAACCGAGGAAGAAACTCAGAAATTCGCCGATTTTTATGAAGGTGGCAGCGGCATCATCGCTCATCTTGGCGCCGGAAGTGAGATCTCGCTGCATCAGGATCTCGTGCATTCCTGACGCGTTGCCCTCCATCAGCGCCGTGAGCTCCCCTGCATCAAACCAGAGGCTCCTGCAGTTCTGGCACACATCGATTTTTATGCCCCTGAAAACCCTTTCATGCATGGCCGTGCCGCACTTGCAGCAGACAAGGAGGCGGTAGCCTGATATGGGGGCCCGGCCCTCGGGGCTCGCGGCGCTTTTCCTGTCAAAGTCCTCAACCTGGCAGCGGAACTCTGATGATCTCAGAAAGCGCTCAAGTTCACCCACGTCGAACCACCAGCCTCTGCACCGGGGGCAGGCCTCAAGGTGCAGCCCTGTAGCGGGGTCTTTTGCAGGTTTCAGCATAATGGTCTCGCAGGCAGGGCATGGAATGTTCATAAGGCTCGCTCCTCCTCTAAGATATAATTTCAGGGCCGGCAGTCTTCCCTCCTGCCATGCCTGCCGGGTCATCCCCGCTCACAGGTTATTGAATTTCCATTCTGCGGGGCTTTCATGAAGGACTGTAAGGCGCTCAATGGAGAAAACATATCAGGTTATTCTGTTTTACCCGGGAGGACCGGATGCTCCCTGCAGTCAGTTCAGGTTCATAATGATGTCGTGGTTATGCACTTGATGAGAGAAAGAGATATCGCCTATGAAAAAACACCGGAATCTCTCCCTTACAGCGAAGATCATTCTCTATATTCTGCCTTTCTTTGTGCTCATCGTGTTCATTATCTTCCTGAGTTATCAGTATTATCAGAGGGTGAAGGAGAACTCGCTTGACGATATAAGCGCAATATTCAGGGAGATGATGGATAACCTGGCATACAAGTACATCAACCTCTCCGAGGACATCGTGCTTTACTCCAGGTTTCTCTCAGAGTCGCCCCAGATACAGGAGCTCCTCCAGGAGAGGAAAGCCGGTGAGGAGATCTCGGTAAGCCCCGTGCTGGCAGAGCGCTTCTCTCTGCTGAGAGATGAGTTCTACGGGAAGATTTACCTTTTCCAGCTTTACCGCAGCGAGGGAAAGCTGGTCATTGACTACCCGATGAACCTGAAGGCGCCGTGTCAGGGAGCCGATGACCTCAAGCCGGTGTTTTCCGAGGTGAGAGAGAGGAAAGACATTGTCACCAGGCAGTTCTATACAGGCCCCGCCGACTCGCCTCTGGGAGAATATCTGCTCTATGCCTCTCCCGTCTTTTCACCCGGCCAGGGCAGGAAAGTAATCGGCGTATTCTGCAGCTGGCTTGATCTCCGCTATGTAAGCAGAAAATACTTTGCAGAAAGCAATTTTGATGTATCTTCTTACAGCAGGCCCTCGGTCTTCCTTCTCAATGATGATGAGAAAGTGCTTTATAAAAGCGGAGGCAGCCGTTATCTTTCTTCTGCAGGCAGGCTTCCCGCCGAGATAGCTCATGAATTTCCCAGGCGCTTTCTCTCCACACGGGAAAACCTTCTTCTCAAGAAAACAAGAATAGGCGAGGGGAGCAACTTCTACTATGTCATAAGGCCTCTTCCCCTCTCGGTCTCCCTCGGCAAAAGCCGGGTGAAGGGACCTGAGCTCCTGCTCCTCCTCGTCTCGCCGAAATCCTTCCTGCAGAACCGCCTTATGAGAACCACGACGCAGGTCGTGGAGTTTTCCCTGGTGCTTGTGCTGCTGCTGGTCATCCCCATAATAATGATCCTGAGAGCCTATTACTCCCTGGAAAAAGAGAAGATGAAAGCCATTGAGAAGGAGCTGAAGCTTGCCTATGACATGCAGATGGCCTTTCTTCCCAAGGGCGAGGTGAGAATCGCCGGCGGCGATTTTTACGGGGAATCGGTCCCTGCGAGGGAGGTGGGCGGTGATTTTTTTGACTTCATTGATGCAAGGGAGCATTCCATCGCAGTCAGCATCGGTGATGTGTCGGGCAAAGGCATGCCGAGCGCGCTGATGATGTCCATGACGAAGACACTGATAAGCTTTATTGCGGAACGGGTATTCAATCCCTCCGAGGTCCTCTCCCTGGTGAACCGCTCCATCCACAGGATCTCGGATACGGGCCTCTTCGTGACGGTGTTCCTTGGCTTTCTTGACCTGGAGGGAAAAGTATTCACTTATGCCAATGCAGGCCACAACCACCCAATCCTCTGCCGCGGCGGGAAAATCACCGAGCTCGAGGGGAGCGAGATGCCCCTGGGGTGCATGGATGATACGGTGTATCAGAAAAGAGAAATCGCTCTCATGGCAGGTGACATTCTCATTCTTTATACCGACGGGGTGAGCGATGTGTGGAATGAAAAGGGCGAACAGGTTGACGAAAATGGCATCTGGGAGACTGCCCTTGAGCTTCAGAGCGCTTCCGCGCAAGAAATGGCAAAGGCTCTTTTCAATAAGGTCGAGGGATTCCAGGGTAAGGCTGCCCAGTACGATGACAGGACCCTTCTTGTGATGAGGATTGACGGGGAGCAGGAAGGAGCATCCCGGGAGCGATGACGATGCCGGTGCTTTTCATGATCCACGGCATGTGGGGGGCAGGGTGGCACTGGGACCGGTACCGTGAGGTTTTTCAAGCAAGGGGGTTTTCATGCGAGACGCCCACCTTGCGTTACCATGACCGTGATCCCCATGGCATCCCCGATGAGAGGCTTGGAACCACGAGCCTTCTTGATTATGCCGCCGATCTTGAGGAACAGATCAGGAGGCTTGGTGAGGCGCCGGTCATAATAGGCCATTCAATGGGAGGCCTGCTTGCCCAGATCCTGGCGAGCCGCGGTCTCGGGAGGGCGCTCGTGCTTCTCACGCCCGCCCCTCCGTCGGGGATCCTTGTTTTCTCGCCGCAGGTGGCAGCGAGTTTCAGCAGCATCTTTACGAAGTGGGGCTTCTGGAGAAAGCCGGTGCGGCAGACGTTTGCTGAGGCAGCCCGGTCCATCATGGGCCGCCTCACCCCTGAGGAGCAGCAGGAAGGCTACGGCAGGTTCGGTTATGAATCGGGCCGTGCCGTCTTTGAGATAGGACTCTGGTATCTTGACAGGAAGCGGGCGTCATCGGTCGATGAAACGAAGGTGAAGTGCCCGGTATTTATCGTGGGGTGCCTTGAGGACAGGATCACCCCGGCATCGATGGTGAGGAAAATTGCCGGAAAATACGGCGAATTGGCCACGTACCGGGAGTTTCCCCATAATGCCCACTGGGTGCTTGGCGAGCCCGGGTGGGAAGTCATTGCGGCTGCTGTAGCCGACTGGATTGAAGAGCGATGCATGCACAGCGGTAATGACTCCGGCTGAGGTGACCCTTCACTCCTTGCCCCCGCTTCTTCGGAGCACCTCGCTTGAGTAACGCCGGGAGTTTTTATGAGCGAAAGAAAGTGGCGTTCTGCCATGCCAGTCTCTTGCGTTGACCCAGGCACCGAAGGCGATAAGGGCCTCCACGGCGCTCCCGTGACCTTCAGATGCCGCGTAATGGAGGGGAGTGCGACCGGAGCTGTCCTGGGCATTCACCCTGGCTCCCCCCTTGACGAGGACTCTTACGGCCTCGTCGTCACAGGCATAGTGAAGGGGAGTCTTCCCCTTCGCCTGATACCCCGAATCTTTCGCATTCACGTCGGCTCCCTTGCCTATCAGCAATGATGCCACATCGGGGGCCCAGGCCTTTATGGCCTCATGGAGAGGCGTGCTTCCCCACTTGTCACGGTAGTTCACCTCAGCCAGGGGCTGCAGGGCTTTGTCCTTTTCAGGTGCTGCTGCAGCCATGGCAGCCTCCCCGGGAGGACTGTCGGGCATCGAGCGTGTGAGGAGCCTCATTGCATAGATGTTTCCTCCCGATGCCGCCCCGTGAAGGATTGTTCGACCTAAAGTGTCTTTTGCCTTCACATCGGCACCTCTGGAGATCAGGTACTCCATCACCGCGCTGTGGCCGTTTTTTGCCGCTTCATAGAGAGGCGTGTCGCCGCAGTTGTTTTTCGCATCCGCCACGGCGCCCTTTTCCACGAGGAACTTCACCATCTCCAGGTGCCCCTTTCCTGCCGCCTCATGGAGGGGAGTATTCCCCTGTAACGCCTTTTCGGGGACTTTTTTATTGAGGAGGCCAGGGTTGCTGTGCAACAGAATTTTCACCCAGGCAAGGTTCCCGCTGCGGGCTGCCATGGTGATGTCGCCGAGAGAAGAGAGCCCCAGCACGATCAGTATCGCAAGGGGGAAAAGGAAAGGGATCAGCAGGGTCCATTGAAACCCGGGCTTCCCCGGGGTATAGTCCACCATGTCCATGGCTCCCCCTGCCTCCAGAAGCTCCGTTATCCCTGATTTTCCCCGCGCAAGGCGGAGAGGAGTAGCGCCTTCCCTGTCCTGCACATTCGGGGATGCGCCGCGGGAGAGAAGGAGCCCCACCGCTTCATCGTCGCCCCTGATAACTGCAAAGTGGAGTGGTGTTCTTCCCTTTTTCCCCTCGCTTTTGTCCACCGATGCTCCGTTGTCGATGAGAAGCCTTGCCATGGCTCTGTTCCCATGCTCTATGGCGCAGGTGAGAAGGGTCTGGCCCTTGTGGGATCTCCTGTTCACAAGGGCCGGTTCGGCTCGGAGAAGGCTTTCCGCCTCGTCGTCGGCCCCGTGCTCCACAGCTTTGAGGAGCTTCGTGAAGGTGGCGCTGTAAGATGCCTCATCGCAGGAATCGATTGCCCTGGAGATTGCTTCCCGGAGGAAGAGGACCACGAAGGGATCGTTGTCAGGGGACCACAGTGATTTTTTTGCCCCATTTTCCAGCACGCAGCGCAGGCCGTAGTAAGTTGAGTCTCTGCCCTTCCCGGCGACCTGCCTGTCGATGATGAAATCCTTTATTTTATCAAGGGGAATCCTGAGAGGCACCGAGGGGAAAGGCGATGAGTACTTTGTGAGAAATGTGCCGTCCAGCTGGAAGACGCTTCTTGTAAAGAGCTTGTTCAGCCCCAGGTAAATGAACGAGAGGGGCATGACGGCAAGGATCACGTTGAGGAAGAGAGGGAAGGGAGGCATCTCCCTGATAATATCCAGTGCCAGCCTTATAAAAATCCTTCCATGGGGATCGTGGAGGAGAAACCAGGCCGGTACCCCATAGCAGCCCGCCCCGGCGAGAATGAGAAAGAGCCCGAGGGGCAGGCTCCGGTAATCCACATATATTGAGAGTACCCCGCCCTGCTCCGCGGTGCTGATCACCCGGGGCCTCGGGACCGGGAAGATGAGGCTCGTGAGGGTGCCGCAGGAATGGCACTCTTCATAAGGCTTCTTGGGATTCCTTTCCATGAGGCCGCCGCACCTGGCGCACTTCATCCCATCGTGTCTCCCTTCAATGGTTTTCTGGCCAATATTCGCAGAAACCCGGCAATTCCCTCTCTATGGGCGTGAGCTCCCGTATGTCAAGCTTCTGAGGCTTTTCTTGCCGCGGCAGCCGATTTCTGCTATACTCAAGAGCATGACTGAAGGCATCATTATGCTCGAGAGTATAAGGCGCGTCGGTTTGAAATACCTGCCATGGTGAAAATTTTCCTTGCAATTATGATGCTTCTTGCCTCCAACGCCGCATACGGCGCCGGTGAAACCGCCTATTATCTCTCCCTTGACGGCATCTACCTCTCTGAGGCAAAAGCGTTAAAATGGAACGGCATCATCTATATCCCCCTCAGGACGGTGGCAGAGAGGAAGAATATGACCCTCAGCTTCTCCGACGACGAGAAGACCGTCACCCTCAACGGGATCACTTACACGGGTGGTGACTGGTTTACCTTGGGAAGCGAGCTGTATTTTTCACTGTCAAGCATTGAAGGCTCTCTTCCCTTCACCGCCTCTGTCGATGAGGGAAGGCGCTTCGTGCGGCTGGTGACTAAAAAGGATCAGCTCAGGCGCGATGAGAGGCTTGCCGGCACGACAAGAGCTCTTGCCTCGGCCTATGGGACATCTTCCGCCTCGACGACGTCACAGTCCTCCACAGGCGGAAGCGGATCGTGCCGCATCATCATGAGACAGGAGAAAAACGACGTTTCTCATGCGGTATTTCTCGACGGGGCTTTCCTTCCCGGCGCAAGGACTCTCACCAGGAACGGCCTGCTCTATATCCCTTTCTCTGCCGCCGCTGAGAAAAAAAAGCTCTTCCTCAAGTATTCCCAGAGCTCACGGTCCTTCATCATAGGCGCCTGCGAATACCAGCATATAAAAGAGCTTTCATTTGTCCAGGAGGGAGCGCTCTACCTGTACCGCGATTTTGTCAACGAGTATTTCCTCGTGACCCTTGATGAGGCGCGGGGCGCCGTGAAGCTTGCCTCGAGAAACGACAGGCTTTCTGCCGTGGAAAAGGCTTATGACATGGTGCTTGACGGGAAGGCCATCACCGCGGCGAAAGCAATCAGTTATTGTGACAGGAGCTTCAGCGCCTACATGAGCCTCACGCGCACAAAGCCTTCGGGCTCGATGAAGAGCGGAGAGACGCTGATGCTTCCCATCGCTGCCGTGGCCCTTGCAGCAAGAATGAAATTCCAGGGAAGCCCGCGCTCACATCTCTACCTGCTCGACGGCGAAGAGTACCGGACAAGCAGCATCCGTATAGCCGATTCACTTTATGTATCACACAGGGATCTCGAAGATGAGTGCCTCTTCAGGGCGGCCATCGACAAAGTGAGATGCAGTATAAAGCTTGATACTGTGCGTGTAGTGATTCCCCGGCAAGCGGACATTTATCTTGACAGCCGCTATAACTATGGCCCCATTGACCGCCATGCGGCGGCGGCTCCTCCGGGGGCTGAAAAAACAGTGCAGTCCCTGGCGAAATACCTTGCCTCTGGGGCAGGCAATGAAAGGGAAAAGGCCAGGGCCATTTTCTGGTGGATTGCTGCCCATATAGATTATGACGTGGCGATGTACCGGAGCCGCAAGTTCGGCGATCTCTCGGCGGAGGGCGTGCTGCGCCGGCGGACCGCTGTCTGTGAAGGCTATGCCGCCCTCTTCAGAAAGCTTGCCATCCTCTCCGGGCTTGAGTGTGCAAAAGTGACCGGTTACGCAAAGGGAGCCATCCTGGAGAAGAAGGACGAGTCGGGCAGCGACACCAATCATGCATGGAATGCCGTGAAAATTGACGGGAAGTGGCGCCTGGTCGATGCCACCTGGGGAGCAGGCCATGTCAACGCGGCGACATGGACTTATACAAGGAGCTTTGATGGCTTCTGGTTTTTTACCCCGCCGGATGCCTTTGTGACGACTCATCTCCCGGAGCACAGGCGATGGCAGCTCCTCGCCACGGCTGTCTCGAAGGCCGAATTTCTCAAGCTTCCGGGAAAGACGAGGTGATGAGGGAATGATTGGCATTGAGCTTATAAATCCTTTCCTGAAGGGCCTGAGAAGGCTCATATTCCCCCTCTCCCGCTATATCCCCGGGGAGTTTCACGAGCTCTCGGGGACTACCGCGCTTGAGTTTCTCGAGGAGATCATCAGGAGCCGCAATATCGAGGCGTCGATATGCACCGTTGAAAGCGGCGCAATAGCCCACCCATACTTTGATCCCTTAAAGAGGATGTTCTTCATGTCCGAGGAGTTTGCCGAAAGCACCGAGGTGCTTGCCCTTGTCGAGACAGCCCACGTGGCGAGCCATATCATTCAATATGAGAAAGAGATCAAACCCCTGAAGCTCATGGAGCGGCTCCATGGGACGCTTTCAAAGGCCCAGGCCTGGTCTGACCGGCTTTTCTGGCCTGTTCTCATCACTATGGGGGTCTTCTTGCTGGAGATCTTTTTTAAGATTGTACCTGAAAGCCTTTCGATGATCGGTCTGCTCACCCTCATCGTGCTCCTGGTCTTCGCGATCCCTTTCATTCTGATTTTTCTTTTTCAGAGAGTCCTCGAAGTGCTGTGGAATACTCTCTGTTTTTTCGTGGAGCACGGCGCCAACAGGGATGCCTTGGAATTCCTTGAGAGGAGGGGTGAGGGCAATCCCGCCTTCGCCTCATCGTTAAAGAAGGCAAAGGTCTTTCTCAGTCATTACGCCTCCCACCGCCTTGATGAAGAGCCCTGCGTGCGCTTTTCCAGGAAGGAGGATGAGCCTGCCCTTGTTGAGGCGGGCAAGGTGGAGGCCGGTGAATGAGAGGAGCGGTCAGGTCTGAGGGAGCATTCAAGGAGGAAGTATGGGAAAAGATTTTCTTGAAGAAATCAGGAGATACAACGTGAGGAAGGCAAAGCCCTGTAAAGAGAGTCTGGCGCTCCTGGTGATCGACATGCAGGAGTTTTTCAGGCCTATCGCGGCCCCGGTACTGGAGAATGTAAATGCGCTGATCGGCGCTTGCCGCCGCGCATCAGTGCCGGTGATATTCACGCGCCACGGGCACAGGGATCTTTCCCGCGACGGGGGGATTCTTGCCGAGTGGTGGGGAACCCTCGCGATGGTCGGCACGCCTGAGTGGGAACTCCTCAGGGAGCTCACCGTTGCTGAGGATGAGAAGATCATAGACAAGATGAGGTACAGCGCCTTTCATGGGACCGACCTCCATCAGCACCTTACCTCACTGACAAGAGACCAGCTCATCATTACGGGCGTGATGACGAACTGCTGCTGCGAGACCACGGCACGCGAGGCTTTCATGAATGACTACCGGGTCTTCTTCGTCTCCGATGCCACTGCTACTGCCGATGAGGAGCTGCACCTGTCATCGCTCAGGAATCTTGCCTATGCCTTTGCCCACGTGGAAAGCACAAAGGGTCTCCTGGAGGCCCTTTATCAAGACTGATAAGACGATGGCAGTGAGGAGAGGCGCTCCCGGCGCTCAGTCCCTGATCCCGTGCTGGTGGTGGTGCTCCATGATCTTCCCGATCAGCTTGGACACTCCCTTTTCCAGGGTCGGCATGACCGCCCCGGCCGTTGCGCCGGCACAGGCACCGAATCCCATACCCGAGAGGGTGCCGAACACGAGCCCCTCGGCGGCTCCTTTTAATGCCCCGACGGCGCCCATGACCACGGCAAGCACTGCCGGGTCCCTGTCGATGGCTGAAGAGGCGCCTGAGTGGCCTCCAAAATTCAAGCTTGAGAGGAAAGCGCTTGCCACTCCTTTCAATGCCCCAAGACCGGCAGAGAAGGCCGTGCTCAGGCCAATGGCGGCCAGCACGCTTCCCCCCGAGAGGGCGAGAACTCCTGCCCCGATGCCTGCGCCCACGGCGGATTTGAGGGCAAAAGACATAACCTCTTTTCCGGTGATTCTCTTATGCTCCGGGACATCAGCTTTCGCGCTGAAGATGTCCAGCGGGGTAAGATTTTCCTGCTCAGGCTTTGGAGCTGGTTTTGTAAGGGGTTGATTTATGGCGTGTGCGGTGCTTCGAATCTCCATTTGATCTCCTCCTGCAGACGGTTTCCCTTGCTTATTATAACACCAGGGCCCCCGGGGGCAAATGAACTTTTTGTTAAAAATCCGCAAGATTCTATGGAGCATCCTGAATGCTTCCTCCCCTGACATGTGATGCATTGACTTTTATACGGGGAAGGATATTGGCAGTCATGTGAGGTAGATTTTCAGGAATCAGATCAGCTGATAATCGAACAGGAAGACCTCCCTTCCTCCCTGAAGATAACTTACAGCTGCAGCGGAAGGAGCTTTATGAAAGCAGGACACCTCGGAACAGCGCTTGTGGCGATTATTATCATACTCTCCCTTGCAGTTGGGGACGGATTTGCACGGGGAGGTGGAGGGGGAGGGGGAAGCCATTCAGGGGGAGGCGGCGGAAGCTCCGGCAGCTCCTCCACATCACGCTCAAGCGGCGGAAACTATAACAACTGCAATACCCAGGGCATTCTGGGGATGCTCGCCTGCACAGGGGTGCTACTGGTCATCTGCGCGGTGGTGGCCTACACCGCCAGAATATTTTTCGGCATCGGGGATTACTTCAGGAAGATGCAGCTGTCAGCCGCCCTCAGGAGGCTTAAGGCAAAAGATCCCCTCTTTAATGAAGGTGAATTCATCCTGAGGGCACAGCAGGTCTTCATTGACCTCCAGCTTGCATGGTCCAGGAACGACCTGCACCCTGTGCGCAATCTTCTCTCTGAGAAAGAGTTCAACCGCTGGAATGACCAGGTGCTGGAAATGAAAGCGAAAGGCCAGATGAATGTCCTCGAGGATATACAGATCAAAGGCATGGCGCTCCATGAGATTATTCTCGACACAGCGGGTCTCGATCACCTCAAGGTGAAGATCGAGGCATCGATGGTTGACAAGACCCTTGATGCCCAGGGCTCCCTTGTAAAGGGAAGCGGCGCTGCCACCGCTTTCTCGGAGTACTGGTTTTTTGCGAGAGGAGCTCTTGCAAGGACTTGTCCCAGAGGGAGTGAGCCCCCCTCCATCGCATGCCCCGCCTGTGCAAAGGAGCTGAAGAGCGGCACCCTGGCGTGCCCTTCCTGCGGTACGGTTGTAAGCTCCCTTTCCTATGGCTGGGTGCTCAATAAAATTCTCCAGGTGAGCGGGTAGCCTACGCTGGAAAGCTCCCCCCTGCTTTGCCACTGATGAGATATTGTGCATGTGCCTCTGAGGAGAAATCCCCGTCAGGTTACTTCCCGTCGATATAAGTGGCCAGGGCCGCAAGGGACGGCGAGGAGCCTTCTTTCCTGAGGAGCGCCAGGTAATACCTCGCCCTGGGGAGATCGTTCAGCAGGCCGCTTGTGATGATGGCCTCTTCAAGGTTTTCCCTGTCGCTTGAGTCCAGGTCGAGGGCTTTCTCATACTCGATGAGGGCCCTCCTCAGGTACCCTGCCGCCGAGAGGTGACGGGCCATGTTCTGGTGGCCCTCCCTGAGGAGCCTTTTCAGAAAGTCCCTGTCGGGGGGGAGGGCAGGTGCCAGCCGTAGTTCAGGTTTCCACTCATAGAGGGAGATGAGCCGCTCCTTTTCACCATGGCGCACTCCGGTGATCCCTTCAAGGGCCTCGTATCCCGAGACCAGGATATAGGGGAGGTTCTCCATGGGGGGAGGCAGCCATGAAAAGTCCGGCGGGACGGCCTCGCATTCAGGGTTGACGGCAAATGTGCGGCCTGTCTCACCTGGGTCGGTGGAAAAGGCCTTGCGGGGAGGGCTCTCATTCACGACCCTCCTGAAATGGAGAAGGAATGAGGTGAAATGGGGTATCCATACGGGGGCGCTCATTTTTTCATCGTCCAGGGAGCGGAATGCCTCGAGTTTCTCCCTCATCATGGGGAAGGAGAGCCGACGGTGCTCGTCAAAGAGCAGCAGGTCGTTTTTAAGGAACATGGCCACAGGGATGGGGAGCAGGAAGCTGAGGATCTTGCTTCTCCCCTCCAGGCAGAGCTCACCTCTGCATGGCCTGCCGCGCCACCCGTTTTCAGGGGAGGGGCTGTCCATGAGGTCGCGGCACCGGTCACAGCTCACGAGCCTCTCGTCATAGAAGATGCTCTCGGGAAGGCCATAGCCCTGGCGGCGCAGCTCGGTAAGCCTCTGCCACAGAATCCTGTGAAAGTCTCTCATCGAGAGGTCATGTCCCTGCATGATCACCCCATGGGGAGTTCGCCCGGTAAAAAGCTCATAGAGAAGAGAGGCGATGTTCCAGAGGAGGGCGCCTTCCCCCCGCTCCGCAGGCGGCCGGTAAAGGGCCGTCGAGGGCCCCTTGCCTGCGATGCCGTACCACCTGAGGGCTGTGCCGCCGGAGTCCTGTTTCACAATCACTGAGTCAGAGGTGAGGATCACCTCTTCAATGATCTTTTCATCAAATCTCGCAGCGTGGCCAGCCAGCGCGGCAATTGCCTCGATGGAGCGGGCGGGGAGCCATTCCTTTTTTCTTGATGACCGTGAGAGGGGCTCGCCTTCCCAGGGCTCCAGCAGAAAGCACTTTCTCATCCAGTGAAAGGTGTCAATGAGCCTTGGGAAAAAGCTCCCGTCGCTCTGCCGGTAAAGGTTTTCAGTGGCTTCGATGCGCTCTTCGCTTATGCCGGCATCGCATATGAGGAGGGCATAATGGCTCCCGCACTTCGTGTCTTCCACGGAAAGAAGCGAGAAGCCGTCGCCGCGGGAAATCCATCGAAGGGGCCTGAGGAAGTTCTTGATAAGAATGGAGGGAGGGCCTTCTCTTTCAGGATTCTGAAAAAAGGCCATTGCCTTGCGGTCATCTGCCCGTCGGGTGAGAGGTCCCTTGAGAAGCAGATCACCTATGAAGTCCATGAGGGCGCCAAGCGCCGCGCTGTCCCTGCTGTGCTCCCTGTGGACTACGGCGCAGAAAGGATAGGCGCCGAAGACGGTCCCTTCGCAGCCCTCGTTGAGGCTGCACATGCTGCAGTCAATATAATATCCCGGATTTGAAAAGTCAATGTATGGAGTGCCGGCGGCGGCTCTGAGCCAGGTGAGGAGCTTTTCCTGTGAGAAGGCGACGGGCCATCTGCTGCCAGCGTGATGGCCTGCATTTTCGTCTGCAAGGGAGCGGTCAAAGGGGGTATTACCGAAGAGGAGCTCATAGAGAATGATGCCCAGGGACCACATGTCATTTTTCTCGACGATTATCCTTTCAGCATGCTCAGGAGGAGAATACACCGAATATTCCCGCACGCTCCTTCTGTCCTCATTCCCAAGGCCAAGGTCAAGAAGGAGCACCCGGGGCTTTTCTCCCTGGAGGATCGCGATATTTTCAGGCCTGAGCTCGCCGTGAACTATGCCCTGCGAGTGGAGATAAGCCAGGATGTCAATGAGCTGGAGGCCGATTTCCTTCACCATGCTGGGCCGCAGGAAGGCGTTGAAGTTGGTGAAAGAGTTCAAAATATGCCTGCTCAGGTTTTTTGAGTGAAACGCTTCAAAGACAAGAGCGGTTCTGTCATTTAAGGTTATGGAAGTATAAAAGGTGGGGAGGCCCGGGTGGGAGAGCTCCGAGAGGAGAGCCGCCTCTCTCGCGAGGGGGTCATTATTTGTATCGGTGGCCGGGCAGAGTTTCAGAGAGTAGAGCTTCCCTGTTCTCTTCGCTTCAACGAGGTAGAAATTGGAATAGATCCCTCCGCCAAGCCATTCCTTGACGAAAAAATCTTCCAGCCGCGGGAAGACATCGCGGCCGTGGTAGCGGGTCCGGGGTGCGGGAAGGTTGCTGCTCATCGTCAGTAAATCCTGCGTACCTGATTATAGCAGATTATCATGATTCGATCAAAGGGCCTGTGGCAGGTAATTCACTGACCTGCTCCGAAAGGTTTTTGGGCATGATCCACTAAGTTTCAGTTCAGGAGGACCATGATGCGCCGACGCCTTTATGGAGTGATAATCGTTTTCCTGCTCCTGCTTGCGGGAGAGTACGCGGCAGGAACGCCGGTCTTCGCCGCCGGCGTCATGATAAACGTCGATTACAGGGCTCCTGCGGGAGAGTTCAGCCGCCTTTCAGGTGTCCAGGGCTCTCCTTATCCCATTGTGTCCTATGACAGGGAGAAAGTTTCCCTTTTCAGGGAATATCACGTGGAGCTCTGCCGCTTCCCCCAGGACTGCTACCCCAACACCCTTACCCTTGCAGGCATTTTCCCCGTCGATATCACAAACCCCGATGATCCGGGGAATTATGACTTCAGTGAAATTGACAGGCATATCAAGGCGGCAAGGGAGGCAGGATGCGACATCCTCTGGCAGTCTTCCTATGACGTGGGGCATTCTGATTTCTGGGTGACACCCAACCTCGGCGGGAGGGCACCGGAGAACATGATGCGGTGGTGCCGGGTTGTGGAAAAATGCCTTGAGCATTTCAATAACGGCTGGGCAGGGGGAAGCGACTATGCCGTAAAGTACGTGGAGTTCGTCAATGAGCCGAACGGCCTTGGCGGCTTCAAGGGGAAGGAGTCGGAGAGGCTTATCCCTGCCTTCATCGAGTTTATCGGGACTATAGAGCGGTACAACAGGAATCATCCCCGCACGCCTGTCAAGGCCGTGGGGCCGGGGATCCCCTTCAGCTGGGACCAGTGGGGCACCTGGGAGCCAAGGTTCAGGAAATTGTTCACGATCCTGAAGGAACAGAAAGTCACCCTGCCGGTGCTGAGCTTCCACACTTACGGCAGGGACACCTCTCCCCAGGCGAATCAGAAAATTGCAAGGGCATACCGCGCGCTCCTCGATGAATATGGCATGAAGGGCACGGCCCTGTGGAACTCGGAGTGGCAGGCCGGCGGTTTCCTGAAGGAGTACCTCAACGACAGGGTAATGGCGGCACAATCATCTCCTACGCCAGAGGAAGTGGCAGCCTATTCAAAGGCTATTGCCACCTATGCCCTTTCATGCAAGATACGCTGGCAGGGCATCCTGGATGGATCCTGTTATTATCTTGCAAGCGCCCGTGCCTTTCCTCCGACGATAGAAGAAAAGGCGAAGAAGAGAAACTTCTATGCATACTGTTATTTCACCCCCGAGAACAAGGCCACTCCCCTGGCATGCCACGAGAGGCTCACATGGCTTGTCAAGGAAAAGACCCCTTTGCGGTGCCGTACGGTGGTGCTCCAGGATGACGGCCTTTTCGCGGGCCTGGGGACCCGCTCGCAGGCAGGAGACAGGGCCGGACTCCTCATCGCCAACCTGGGAAGAGAAAAGCGCGTGGTGACTGTGAACGCTTTTCTCCCCGACGAATGGAAGGATGCGGATCTCTCACTTGCCACCCTCGAAGGGGAGAAGCCTTTCCCGGGGAGCCTGGAAAGGCCCCGCAATAAGGGCGATGCCTGGAAGATTGTCCTTGGCGTGCCCCCCCTTGATTCGTGGTTTCTCACCATGATAAAGAGGCCCTGAAAATTCACCTTGCCTCCCGGCTCCTGCATCTTGGCTCCCCCTTTTTTCCCCTTGCCGGAAAGATGATGCATGGCATGGGCATTTCGCGGTATGCTTAGGCTGTGAAAAATGAGCAGTAAAATTTAGGAGGATACACGATCATGACGCTTCAGAGTGTTGCATTAAATCAGCCGGTGAATCTTACCGCCCAGGAGCAGGCAAAGCCCCGGGAGAGAGCTCCCCAGCAGGCCGATGCCCAGCCCCAGGACAGCGTTTCAGTGAGCGACGGCTCAACGGAGCACAAAAAAGAGGACATCACCATCAAGCAGGCCGTCACCGGCCTTGCGAGCGCCGTTGCCGGCGCCGGCATAGAGACAGTGGGAAACACCGCATCGTCGCTCGTGAACCTTCCGAAAGCAGTATATCACGCAGGAAGAACGATATGGATGACCGACACCATCGGCCCCGTCCTCAAGACCACCCTTACCGCGCTTCTCCCCGTCGCGACTGTAGCCGCCCCTATCATTGTAGCAGTTGGATCTCTTGGATACGGCATGTTCCACGGCTTCGGCGAGGGCGTTGAGCACGGCTTCGGTTCCGCGGTGAAAGCAACGGCAGATGATGTGAAGCATTTCCATAATGACCTTGCCAAGAAGGCTGTCGATGCGATGCAGGAATTCGAGACGCCCCACCTTGAGCCCGGCGAGAAGCCCTATGACATCAAGCTCGTTGAGGCAGGCAAGGGCCTTGTCGGTGCCGTCGCAGGCGGAACCATTGAGGGTGTGGGAATCGGCGGCCTGACCCTTGCAAAGACTCCCAAGGCAACTTACAGAACCTATGAGGCAATTTACAAGACTGATAGCGTCGGCCCCGTCATCAAGACCACCGCGTCCATACTGGTTCCCGTGGCAGTAGCGCTCGCCACCCCCCTCGGCACGGTCGGCGGTGCAGTATACGGCGTCTACAAGGGCTTCGCCGATGCCTACAAGGAAGGGCTTGTGGAGTCGGTGAAAAACAGGGCCCACGATGTCAAGGAGTTCCACGAGACTACCTCAAAGTGGCTCAGCAAATCATGGGCTGACTAGGAAACTTTTCAGGAAGCAACAAAAGGTGCTCCGCGTCTCGCGGGGCACCTTTTTGCATGTCTGACCCTTAATGGTTATTTCAATTCTATGGCAGGCAGGGCCACTTTCTCGTCAACGCGGGTGACGCGGGCGATGCCGGGGCCTGACGCTGCCGTGAGGCGGCTCTCGTTTCCTTCGAGCATTATGGCCACCACGTAGTCATCGACGGGAAGCTCACTGAAGGTGAAACGGCCCGCCTCATCGGTTTTTGTCACGGCATAGAGCTCACGCATATTGAGGAAGTTGGGGCATGTGCGCCTGAGAAATTCTTTCAGGTCCTGCCTGCGGGTCTTCTGCTCCTCCTTGAGGCGCTGGTAAATTCCCTCGGAGAGGGCCCTGTCATCGCTGTAGCCCGGGGGCTTTTTGGGAAAGAGGCGCACCTTGATGCCGGAAAGCCCTTTCCCTTCCCGGAGCACCTCCCCAGTAATGACCCCGAGGCCCTCGGAGACGTCATTGTGTCTCTTGAGATACTGCGCCACCTGCTCATTTCCCTGGGGGCGCTTCAAAGCCTGCTCCATGAACTTTGCCGCCTCGCTGTGGTGGCCGTAATGAAGCATGACGTTGTAAATGTGAAGGCATGAGTATGCGCCGGGGTAGGTGAAGACCTTTGGATCAGCGAGGTGTGCGACATATTTTTCCAGGTCCGGCGAGCTGTGAGCCCTTGAGAGCACCGCCAGCGAGATCATGATGTCAATGATATTCTCATAGTGGCTGTCTATTCTCACCCTTGTCCATTCAAAGGCGCCGGGGAGATCCCAGCCGGTGATGTGCCAGTCGGCAAGGCGGGACGTCGCCAGCGAGGTATAGGCCGTTGGCCTGCGGTGCCTGAGCAGGTACTGCCTGAGGCGCTCCATGTTCTCTTCTGTATAGAAAGTAGTGGGAGCTGAGAGCATGCACTCCCTCACCGATGACCCCTCGCCGAAGAAAAGAGCTTTCCTGGGGGTGGCCTGTGCCTCGGTGACCGCGAGGACTTCCCGGCCGTCAGTGAAGAAATGGAGTTTTTCCACCAGCACCAGTTTATAAAACAGCGCGCCTCCCCCGATGATCACCGCCATAAGGGCGAGGTAGGAAAGAGCTTCCCTTGTGAGGGGATAGTCCCTGCCTTCTTCTTTTCTGAAGGCCATGAGAGGCAGGAGGAGCCCCCCCATGAAGCCGAGGAGCGCCAGGGCGAGGGTGAAGCCTATGGCGATAGCCCTGGGGGTGCAGTTCACCACGATGAACTCAAGGAGCCCCTCGATCTTTCCGCTCTGGACAAAATTGGTAATTGTGGTGTTCCCCATGTAGAGGACAAGAGCAGGGGGGAGGGCAAAGAGAATCGAGTAAAGGACAGAGCCGTAAGGGCCGAAGCCTTTGAGGGCCTTGATATGCCGCCACTGGTATCTTGATATGATGAGGAGCACCACAAAGCATACTGAGGTCATCCACTGGAGTATTGTCATCAGGAAGGCCGATTCACCGTAGTAGCCGAAAGGCACCAGGGCGCGGGCATCCGGCACTATGAAAAGGGATGCGATGAGCATGAGAAACGTGAGAGGTGCCATGAAGAGTGCCTGCTCTGCGAAGGGCACATATTCGGTGAACATGGCCTTGATGAAAGAGAAGAAATTCATTTTTCTCATGGCGATGTAGCCCATAATCACTGCAAGGACAATAATGCTTCCCGTGTACCAGGAGGTTTTTTCCAGGAAAGCGGGGTACATGGCGGCTACCCAGGCGCAGTTCTTATAGAAGCTGTGCGTGACGACAGCCCTCATGAAGTTAGGAGTCACTATGGCGAAGTATATGGCGAGGAAGCCCTGGGCCACGAGGGCCGCCATGACGGCGAACTGCAACCCTGTGAGATATGTCTTTCTTGTGAACATCGTAAGGTCCCTCCTTTTTGTTTTCAATGGAGTTTATCTCGGGTATCTCTTCACCGCGCGACACGACAATCTTCACGGCGTCGCCCTTTTTTGCGAGAGCCTGCACGAACGCGGGATTGTTGAGCTGGGCAAACTCTCCATGGGTGTCCGTGGGGGGAGAGAGGCAGAACCTGCCTACGACACAGAGGAGTGCCAGGCCATAGAAGGCGGGGGACCGGAAAAGGAGTATTCCCGCCTGTTCCACCGGGGCCAGCAGGCGCCTTATAAGAGGCACCCGCTTCTCCTCCCTGGCAATTCTTGCCAATGCCGACCCGGTGAAATCAGCCCGCGGTGAGGGCGCCGGCATGCCCTTCACCACGGTGATCACCTCCATCAGCTCATTGGCGTGCTCCCTGCAGGCTTTGCACGTTGCAAGATGCTCCTCCACGGTCTGCCGTTCCCCGGCGGTGAGCTCCCCGTCGAGAAAAGCACTCAGTTTTTCCTTGAGATCATTGCACGGCATTCTCTGTCACCTCTTTCTGTTTCAAAAAGCGCAATGCGAAGCTTCTCGCGCGCTGATGAGATTCTTGACTTCACGGTTCCAAGGGGGACCTGGAGCACCGCCGCTATCTGTTCGTAGGACAGCCCCTCGATGTCTCTCAGGATGACGGCGCTTCGGTAATGGGGAGGGAGTTTCGCGAGGGCCTCTTTCATGGCATCGTGACGCTCCTTTTTCTGGTAGAGGCTCTCCGGATCGTAGCGCCTGTCCTCGAGCATCGACTCATACTCATCGACGCTCTCCTCGGTCCTTGTTCCCTTAAGCTTCCTTCTTGACGTATTGGCGAGGATCTGGAAGAACCATCCGGTGAAGGAGCCCTCGTCCCTGAGGGTCTCAAGCCTCCGCCAGGCCTGGAGAAATGCCTCCTGCGCCGCGTCCTCGGCATCGAGGTAGTTTCCCAGGAAGTGGTAGGCGAACCTCACGGCCCTTGATGAAAGGGCATCGACGACTGCGCGGTAGGCGCTTCTGTTGCCCCCTCTGCACTGGCTGACTGCCTGTTCAAGTTCGCTCACATGTGCTCCCCGGTAACGGATTTTGTTCTCCAAAGAGTATGAGGCACGGAGGGTGAAAAAAGTTCGAACAGCAGAAAAAATTTCCTGCACAGCGGTGACACCGGGTGATCTTGACTTTCTGCACCAGAATCGTGAGGCCAGGGGCATTCTCCCGGCCAATAGAGTTTGTCTGTGTTACTTGGACAAGATAGTGACAAACTCAATCATTGGCTGAAGAGGAGAATGGCCCCTGGCCTCTTGGTGATTAAAAGTAACAATCCACGCCCCTGCGCGAGGGGCGACCCGGTATTTTTAACCTTGTGCCCTGCAATGTAGTGACGGATGTATGTATATATGCTATAATGATTACAGGATGCATATGCATATCGTTACTGATGTGAGACATATTTCCGGGTATATACTTCTGCTCACGTTCGATGATGGCGCCGTTAAAGTCTTTGACTTCGAGCCCGAATTATGGGGGGAGGTTATGCAGCCGCTGAAAGACATAGAGATTTTCGGGCAGGTGGAAATAGATCACGGTGCCCTGAGGTGGCCCAAGTATGATATAGACTTCTGTCCCGATTCTCTCTATGAGGCAGCGGTCCCCCTGAAAAGAGTAGTTGAAGCCTGGAAGGGGGCGGCATAATGAATGGCCACAAGCAAGGATGCCGATGCCCGGTATGCAGGTCTGAGAGGGGAGAGCGGGAAAGCAAGAAGCCTTTTACGCTCAGGCTCTCTCAGAAGATGCTCGACAAGCTGAAGGACAAAGCAGATAAGCAAGGTGTGACAGTGACGGCCATTATTGAAAAAGCCATAGAGAGCCTGTGACCATTCCCTCCTCTGTTTCAATCCACGCCCCTGCGCGAGGGGCGACCAAGTTCCTCGCGACGAAGGTCAAGTGTCACTGATCGCCTTAATCGATCCACCCATGATCGGCTAAGAGGGATTATTCAGTGGATCATTAGGGTGATTACTCAGTGGATCATTTCAGGTGACTAGTGACATCCCGGGCGTAATTAGAGATATAAGGGGTGGGTCAGGAAGGGCTCTGGTTCTGCGCATACAGAATCAGGGTTTTCTACCCGCTGTCCTGTCTTTTTCCCCACTCGGACTCACCGCTTTCCGGAATTTTTCTCTCTTTGGCCCCTTTAACCGCTCTTCTTTAAGAAATATTTGGACTTTTCGGAAATTTATTGTATAATTTCTGCGGATTCCGACGGAGGCCGGACTCAAAACTCCTTTCCTCAATCTGGAGGTGGCGACGAGATCTGTGAAGAAATTAATCCCAAATATAAGCCTGATATATGATATTAGCGTAATTGGCGAGGTTCAACATTTTATTTGATAATGAACGAATACTGTGTATTTCAGTACAGCTAAGGGAATCGATTTATCCGTAAAAACGGATCCGTTCAAATTTTATTGATGGAAACCCGAACTACTATGAGCAATGAAATCTATATCCCGCCTCATTACACGTTCTTTTCAGATTTCAAGGGATTTGAAGATTTAAGAGATAAAATTTCTCAGGATTATCTGGGCTCACGATATAGAAAGGAGACGCATGATATTTTTGAAGCTCTGGAATCCAAGAAGAGAGCAATAATACTTGCTGATCCGGGTTACGGCAAGACAAGGTTATTTGAAGAATTTAAGAAGTGGAATGAAAGAAAAAGCTTAGGCACCTTCATTATTAAACTCAAATCTTATCTTGAAAGAGATCAGCTTGTAGACTTCATCGAGAACCAAATTTCGATCGAACTTGGGTCTGTCTTCGTCCTTGCGAACAATTCAAGGCCGTTGAGTCTATGCCTCGATGGCCTTGATGAAGTCGATCAGAATCTTTTCAACTACCTTATACAGCAGATTCGTACCTTCATGGTGCGTTTCAGCAACAATAATATCTATATAGCTTGCAGATCATTCTTCTATAGAAAATTTCCAGTCTTCAGAGAAAGTGGCATCCCTTATTTCTATCTGGATAGATTTAATAATCAGCAGATTCGTGAATATCTTTCTTTAGTCATGAGCCCAGAAGCCAAAAGAGAATTCAGTGAAGAACTCATAAATGAAATCATCAATGATTTCCGGACACCTGACAATGAAGCGATAATACGAATCCCTCGTTATCTTGAAAAATATGCGCACTATTTCCTGAAGTTCAGACCCAATAAGCCCTCAAAATCGGAGCTCTTCGATTATTTCATTGATGAGAGGTTAACGTTGGAGGATTCAAAGAAAGGCTTTCAGGACAGTGCGCTTGTCAGACATCTCCTGGAAAAGATCGCCCTTATAATGGAGATATATCAGAAGAATGAGTTAGACAAGAATGAATTGTTGACGATCCTCGATGATCTCAACTCGAATATTGCAGCAAATTTCTTGAGCTCAGATAAATTGAGAATTCTCTTCGATCGTAGCCTATTGGTGGACAATGGAAAATCCATCTCATTCGAAGATAGGTCTCTCCAGGAATACCGGGCCTCACGTGAATTACTTCGTTTGGGCGGCCAAAGGGCAATTTTCGAATTGGCTGTTGAACAAATAGTCGAGGAAATTCATCCAAGTTGGTTCGAAACATTAATGTTTGCGGTTGATCAGAGTATAGATCTGCTTGAACCCCTCGTTGAATTTGGAATGAATAATTATGGAATTCATGACAGAGTCATTGAAAGTAAGGAATACTTGAGATTTCTCATAAATGCTAATACTTCACGATTATCGAAAGCTCAGAAAATAAGCATCTTCATGCGAGTCTTTGACCAATATCAGAAAGAGCTTGTCTGGATCGATTGGGAAATTGATGAGAAACTCGCAGATTTCTATGATGATTCAGTGGAAAAATACCTGAAGACTTTCATAAAGAAAAGAAAGAGAGTTAAGAAGAGTGTAAGTCTCAGCAATGACAATATCAGGCAGGGGAATATAACAATCATAATTGGCTATCTCCTGCATAAGAACAAGTTTGGCGAGAAATCCAAGAAATACTGGAGAAATAGACTAATACGATTCGCAAATGACAAGAATGAAAACGGTGTCCTCCAGAGAAAAGCACTGTATGCGTTGGCTGGCTTACAGGATAACTCAATCATAAAACAAGTTGCTAGTGCCTTCGATCATCCCGATTCGGCTGTCAGAGATAGTTTCCTTGAATTCTGTCGTGTCACTGATCCAAATGCTGTTGAAAGTGTGTCTTATTTTATCAAAGGAATGAAGCAAAATCAATCCCATGCTTTTCAGTGCCTGAATTCGATTACTGAGTCCGAAGCCATTAGGAGGGTTCTAGACAGCCTCATTGAAGATTCTGCATTCTTGAGAGCTTTTTCAAGAGACAATAGATCTTCTTCTAGAGATGGTGAGGGGATTTTCAAAGCCATCAACGCATGTTATAACATCGAAATAGGAGAGAAATTGTTCAAAATTCTTTTCCTTATGGTGAAGAATGCCTGGTCCACGGACTCTTTGGAAAATGAAATACTTAAATTGCTGGAGGCAAAAGACCAACACATCTTTGACAAAATCTGTAAAGAAATTGTGGATGCCGGTGCTTCGAACGAACTCATAATCAGTTTCAAAGATTTCTTTGCGGAGAATATAACGATGAAGAATGTATCAGCCTTCGCTGAATACTTTCGGGATTACAGTGGACCCATCTGGATCTTGTATGGTATCTTCAGAGCAGCCAGAGATATGCGAGGAGATGAGGGGATATCTATCTATGAGGAGGGCCGTAAATATTTCAGATCCATATTTGAGACTGCTGAGCATACTGCGAATGAAAATAAGGAAGAACAGACTTCAAAAGAAGAAGGAATCTATGATGAATTCCGATTCAGGTTAGCGCCCCTAGAAGGCAAATATATGACCAATTTATTCTCATTCTTTCTCAATAATCGTAAGAAATTGGAGCAATACCTACAGAAGGAAGATATTGACAGAATTAAGTTGTTGACGGTTGAAATTCTCACCAAATTCGATCCGAAGGATTTTCACCTGAAAATTCTAGAGAGTGATAGTAAGAAAGGAAATAGAAAGTTCAGTTTGAGCGGAGACATATTTCTTTTCGAGGACTGCATTGAGGTCGCACATGAACTCTCAATCCTGATAAGCCCAGAGATGAGACAAAATCTCATTAGTTTCATTCCATATGCTCATCAGTGCATGGAGACGATTCTCAAATTGATCGATAATATTCGCGATAGCGATATGCATCGCATCATGGACATCTACCATTCTGAGAATGATCTAAGATACTTCAGACCTGATAATCTGATAGATTTGGCCAAACATAGCAGGAGTAACGGTCTGCTTTCAATTCTACGAGGATTTGTTGTCGATGATAAAATTGATGATTCCCTGCGCGAAAAGGCTTTGAGGGCATGTGAAGAATTCCAGCCAGACCGAAATTACTTGAATGAAATAAGCAACTCTGAGAGTCTATGTGAGGCTCTGCAGATCATAGCGAATGAACTTCTAATTAGAAACCATGATGATCAGGAGGCGACTAAGTGGCGTATTAATCAAATAAAGGAGAGAAAATTCAAGTTTTCTTACCCTCTGAACGGACACATGGTGGGTCCAGAAGAGGAAGAGCTGGATAATAAGAGATTCGCATATCCAATTATGGTGATTAAATCGTCGATATACTGGTATGAATTTCAGGATCTCTTGAGATTCTCACTCACCATCATAAGGGAAGACATGAATTATTGGAATTATGCTCAATACATATGGCATATTGTAGTTCAATATGTCGATAATCTAAAACATCTCGGCAACTATGAACCAATAAGATTGCTTGAGCAGTTTATAGCGGGGCATGCAGAGGAAGAAGGCATTAATTGGTTCAAGCAAAAATTTAAAACACTAAAGAGGAGCTATCTTGTATATCTCGGTCAACAAAAATCAATCACTGCCTGCATTAAGAAATACAATACTCTAAAGGCTCACCAATATGTTGATATCAACACACCACGTGAACTCCATGAGAAGGTGATCGAACTCATAGATGGAAAATTTCGCTCATGGATTGAAATTGAGGGAGCTCGTGAACAATTCTATGATTCCAATAGAAGGGCATTCCGTGAACCGAGATTACAGAAACTTATCTATACAAAATTGAATGACGAATTGAGGCATCTGGGGATAAGAAGCATATTGAGAGAACCCCAGAAACTTGATGATGAAAGAGTGGACTTCCTGGTTTCATATGGTTTCTCTCCCAACATCAAGGAGGCGATTGAAGTCAAGAAATCTGACCATAAAGATCTTGGTCTAAATGCAGAACTTACGGAAAAAGAATCTTTTCTGAAGTTGAAAAGTTACATGGAAGGATTCCATTGTGATAATGGAATATTATTGATTTTCAATATTCATCATGATGATCTCAAGTGGTCTGCTCTGCTCAAGAAGGTGAAAGTTGCTTATTCCTGCATCAGGAATATAACTGTAATTGGCATCGATGCGAGAAATTGAGCTTGGGCACTAATACAGAAATACAAGCAAACATCCGAGTTCATGGTTCATCTAATATGCTAAGAGCGGAGCCATTGCTTACCTCAAGAACCTGCCACAGGCGATGGGTGTCCAGTCGCTGTCATGCTTCAATGGAGCCACCGATTTTCATCGGTGGATAGCATACAACCGGGCCGGGGTGGTGACGAAAGTTGAAGTGCTTCAATGGGGCCACCGATCTTCATCGATGGATATGAACCTGCAACGGTCCGGTTGTTGGGAATGTCACCGGGCTTCAATGGAGCCACCGATTTTTATCGGTGGATATCAATGTTGCCCACGATCTTCTGGTTGCCGTAAAGGTCGCTTCAATGGAGCCAACGATCTTCATCGGTGGATATAAGAAGAGATATATGAGATAGAAGGCATCGGTATCGAGCTTCAATGGAGCCACCGATTTCATCGATGGATATTGTGATCAACTATGTGCCTCGCCTTTACGATTTTGCGCTTCAATGGAGCCAACGATTTTCATCGGTGGATATTCTAGGAGCGTGTCACGTCGCCGGTGTAGACATTGTAGCTTCAATGGGGCCAACGATCTTCATCGGTGGATATGAAGAACGGGTAATGGAGAGCCGTCGAAGTGTGGGAGCTTCAATGGAGCCACCGATTTTCATCGATGGATATTTCAAGTGCCCCGGGGTAGAGCACCATGTCGCAGTCGCTTCAATGGAGCCGCCGATTTGCATCGGTGGATATAGGTCCTGCCACCACTCTCTGATCATCAGTGATATTACTTCAATGGAGCCAACGATCTTCATCGGTAGACACTTGCATCATCTGACGCGTCGTCGAAAAAAGCCGTAACCCTTCAATGTATCCACCGATTTTCATCGGTGGATACGTAGAAGAGGTCAATGGGTTCGACCCAATTCCCCTCGCTTCAATGGAGCCACCGGTTTTCATCGGTGGATATAGGCAGGAGGCACGGTGCTTGTATATTTCGAGGGCACGCTTCAATGGAGCCACCGATTTTCAATGACCACAGCAGTTCCTACTCTATATTCATTTGTCAAAGAACAAAAAACTATATCACTATAACAGTAGGTATTTCTGAAAAAATAGTCTCGGGCAATACTGATTCAGCATTCTGACCGGCACCAAATCAGGAATGTTGTGAGATGCCATTGCCATAGATGTTTCTGCCATCCTTTCGCTAATCAGGGAGAAAGAGCCCCATTCCATAATGGCTGCTGTGGCCAATGGTGAAAGGGACCTTCTGTTCATTCTCAAACTCGACCTCAAAACCCCAGCCCCATCGAGGTATTTCATTCTTGGACGGCCGCGCTCTCCTGAAGTCATACCATTTATTCTTACCTGAAGGATACAATGGCGACACTTTCAGTGGTTCAGGATATCCATGCAAACCGAACTCTTTCTTAAGCTTTTCACAGTGCCAGGCCAGGAAATCGCCTCTGCCCTTCCTGTAATGGTAATCAGGCAAAAAAGGGGTTACGCTTTTGTATCTTCTGGAAGATTTGTGCTTCTTTGGTAGCGCTTTGAGAACGCCTTCCTGGCTTCCCCAGTAAATAGGAACCAGATTTATTTCATAGTTCCCCCTTTGTGGAATTCTCGTATTTCTCCCCAAAGCCTCAAGTTCAGTATCAGTGTAATCTTCGCCGGCAATCACGGCAATATGATCGGTTTTCCCATCCTGATCGTTATCGAATACAATAAATTTGCAATGCTTATGGCCTTTCAGCGGAACACTCTTCCTCGTCTTGCCACTGAATTTTTCAGATACTGCGGCAGGATCACCAATAACTTTCTTATGAATCCCCATAAGGAACCTTCGAACCATTTCTGACGTGGAAATTGCCTCTGTGTACCGTGGAAGCACCTTTGAATTCAGAGCATACAGGACGGTATTTACCTTCAGTTTAGGCAATTTTTTTACCTGATAGTCTTTTCCATAAAGCTCATTTTTGCATATATAGGGCAGTGTAATCATTCCAGGAGGAGAACTGAGACAATCCTGCAGAACATTCGAAGTATCGTAGCATATTGCGTCAAGCCAACTTACCGTTTGTCGCTTCTTCCCTCTGATTATCTCGTACGGTTCCTTCTCGTACTCTCCTTTTGGCTTGGTGCAGCAGATAAATAAACGGTGTTCATCATCAATGGGATTTGATGGGTCATCATGCCGCTCTTCCGGAATACAGTTCCATTTTATCTTCTCCCATTCATTTTCCAGCTGGCATTGGACCCAGGATTCAGAACGGCCGAGATACTGCAAACCTGAAAGAAGCGTGCTTAAAAACTCCTGGCTGCCGTCAGACAATGGTTCACTTGTATGCCACCCTATATGCATTGTATCAGCTTTCCCCAACGAGATGAAAGGATCCAGAATCTTGTTTTTGTCTGAGGGATCAATTGTATTGGCACTCATGAAGTATCTCAGGTGTGAAGTCATCACTCTCGGAAGTGCATAAAAGGCCGGAGTATCGGATAGATGTTCCAGAATTGGAGCAATCTGCATTTCAGTGTAATTGCAGAATTTGCGCTTCCATGTATCTATCAGGGCTCGTACGAAACGATACTGAGATGGCGGCCATTCTGGAGTGCCTTCATTAACGTGTTTACCATAGGGTGTCGCATGATACCTGCCGGCAATGAATTTTATGCTTATCACAATCACAGCCGATGCCTCCTTGGTCAAAAATAACAGTCTGATACTGAAGCATCTGCCAGGATTATGCAGATTCTCTCTCTTCGTTCACGGCACCATCATCCGCAGGCTTTGCCTTACTTTCCTTCTTGACTGATTCGCATTCCAATTCAGTCACCGCAGGAGAGGCGAAAAGCCCTTCGTCTGCACACTCTTTTATCATTGATTGAAGGGCATTGAGCAGTTCACCTTCGTCAGGCACAGCAGGTAATTTTTCAGGCATGGTAATCTTCAGGCCGCCTTTACACTTGAAATCACATGAAGTCCTTAATCGAAGGCCCCTGTTGAGAAAGCGTCGAATTTTAAGCAGGCAGAATACCAGGAAGAATTTTTTCACACGGTCATTTCCGGCAAAATATCCCTGTAACTGGGTGATATCAATATTAAAGTATGCCTTTATTACAGATGCGGTATATTCCGTTCTGTGATACGGCACATTTCCATATACATCTTTATCAAAATCCTTTGCTCTTATTTCACCCTTAGGATCATAGGCATTGTTTTTAACGCCGCCGTATGAGACTTCCCTCACATCTTCGGCTTCAATGAATGCTGACAAAAGCCGCGGCACCTTCAGCCTTCCATCTCCAATATTGGCCATAAAAACACCATGCACAAGAGAAGAAGGATCATAATATAGCAAAGCCCCTGCAACTTTTTGCCAGTCAATCGGCTTTTTTTCTTCATAGCCGCTTTTGGCTCTGAACACCGATTCAAAGGGCTCCTTTGATTTATGAGCCTTAATAATAAAAGGTGAATTAATTCTATGGGCTTCCACAAGAGAGGAGGTTTCAGATTTCAGTGCTCCTTTCAGCTTTACTTTGATATATGGAATCCCAGCCAGATCATCATCTATACCGGGTCCATCACCTTTCACGCAGACTTTTTCAAATCTGTTTGCCATAGACTGCGCTGATTCCACGAGAATTTTGCGCCTTCCATCAGGGAGCTCATAGACCGCCGACCCGATATCGGGGAAGCCTGTCGGCTGAAATCTTTCACCCTGCACAGGCTCAAGCTCACATTCAAGGAGCAGTCTCGGACTTTTAAGGATCTGGTCGCAGAAAACCGTCACATTGTTATTCATCTCTTACCTCCTAAATTTTTATTAAGGAACCTTCAGAAAGACTTTCTCAGTTTTAAAACTCCAGATCAGCAGTTTTCACCGGTATGAGCATTGAGGCAGCAAGCCTGCCCCCATTGCAGTGATCAGGAAATATGACGTCCGGAGGATTAAGACCCGATGAAAAAAGGCGTCTTTGTGCAGTTCGGCAGGCATCACTAATTCTGTTGGCCAATAATTTCGGAATAATTCCCTCTTCCGGCTTAATTGTCTGCTTTTTACCAGAAATGCTGAATGGAATATACGGCAGAAAGAGCTTCTTTAACAGTTTGTATTCGCCGGAGACAGGAAGCTGATATACCGGCTTCTTCCACCTTTCAGGTGTTTTCATAAACCTGATATCTTTGATAGAAAAACAGGCGAAGAGGAGGTCTTCTATCAGAGAATCGCTACATAAATTCATTATGAAAGCCATCACATCTCGGGCAGATAAACAGACGGCAGATGACAGCGGATTTCTTTCAGCATTTTCTCTTGCAGCATCAACCATTCTCCTCATCAGTACATAAGAGAGCCTCCTGGAAAAATTCGATCCCTTCCAGCTTACCTTGCCTGAGCTCTTGTTCCATTGATAGGCATTTATAGGATCAACCCCATACAGGTATGCACTGAGAGAACCCAGCTTCTCCTCTGTCTGTATGGAAGCCAATGCCGCTGCAATGCGAAGCTCTACAGAACCATCATCAGCTGCTTCAATCCACCTGCTTGTGAGCGAATATATTGGATTTATACTATTTTGTTTATGATCCTGTATTGAGAGGACCTTATTTATACGGCCGAGAACAGTGAATGCATCAATGACCGCAGAAGCGTTACCACGCATCAGCATCTGATATATCTTTTCACGCAACATCTTCAGATGGGACAGGAGAGTCGTATTCTCGGTTTTTCTGAACTGCCTGAACACGGGGTCAAATTCTCTTACGAGATCATTATGGGTTCTCTCCTTAACTGATATGACTCCCGCCGGAACCGTTACATAGGCGTTCCCCCTTCTTTCTAGAAGTGCATACCTCGCAAAAGAGCCGACTCCTCTGTCTGTGCCGAGAGAAGAAACCGCTTCTGCAAACTGCATTGCACTGCGGACCCGCTTGGATTTTAATTCAGCCCTTCCTTCCGAAATAAAATGAATAAATTCAATTAATGTGACAGGATTTTTCCATACTGGAAGCCAGATCTCGCCTCGTGACTTTTCGTCATCTGATGCTGAAGAGAAGCCAAATGCGCCATTGCTTACCGTGAAGGGGCTCCTTGCGGATATACTCCCTGTGGAAGCAAATCTTCTTGAGAGAGAGCCATTCCAGCAGAGCACACCTTCAATGGCAAGAACATATTCCCAGGGATTTATCGGTATGTTTTCTGTCACGATTCTATTGCCCTGATTAGGTCCACCGGCTCTGCCGGGATAGAGAAATCCTATAGGGTATTTCTGAAAATCCTCACATGGCTTCCCATAGAACGAGTTATCCAGCAGATTCATTGATTTCTGGCAATTCTTGGGATCAAGGATCAGCCAGTGGATCATCTGCATAAACAATGACGAAAACTCGGAATTGCCGTCATTCCCCCCGCTGCCCATCACCGGCGGGAAGCTGAGCTCCCCGGAAGAGTCGATTATGACTGCTGTGTCAAGCCATTTCAAAAAATTCTCGCCAAGCGAGTTCCTGCACTGCTGTATCAATCTGGATTTATATGCTTTATCCTTATCGCCGCTGCATTTGAGCTTCTCGTTAAAACCCGGCAGACGCCTTATGTCCTCAATGGTCTCACAATATTCTCTCACCCTCGGATCGGCCGAATTGGATATTTGATTGAGAGACTTCACACATTCCCTGTTTCCGGGCACTCCCTTTGCATCATATGGATAAAATCCGCTTCCCATGTTCCAGGGAGAAAGAATGGGTGACGGTTTATACTTATCAATAAAGAAGTCGATAATATTGATATTTTGGGACATTTCAAGGCGGAAGATTCCTTCCTTCCAGTATCCCCTTATTTGGTCTGAGACTTGCTCTGAGAGAATGCGGAATATTCCCAGTGACTTGAAGAAGGATGAGAAGGGTTCCAATTTGCAGCCAGGCAAATCTACGGTCATCATATAAGCCCTCCACTTTCGCGTTCATCAGCGGCTCGAATAAGGCTTTCCATAAAAGCCAGCCTGAAAGGCCCGTATTCTTCTCGTAAACCAAGAACGCGCTGAGTCCAGCTTTCCATTTTACCGCTGCGGCCCAATTCCATATAAACCAAATCTATATCCGAGGGTAGTATCTTGAGTTCATTACCGACTCTTATTTCTGAATGCGGAGCTTCAGGAATTCTGTCTCCTTCCCAGACACCGCGGGCAAATCTCTTCTGCTTATCACCAGGCCGATCTTCTTCAGGTAATGCCCTTATGGAAAGCCTCACTTTCCCATGATGAGATGCCGCCAGATATGCAATAAGATCACCTGCTCCGTTCTGAAGTGCAAGAAGTGCCGACGCCAGCTCATGGCGGAATCCCTTCCGCTCGTGCCTTATCCGTTTTGAAGGCGACTTCGCATAAAGCTCATTGGAAGATGGAGCAGGACTGCTGTTATTGTGAAGGCTTTTTTGAAACACCGGGTGAGCCTTCCCAACATCATGCCACAAAGCCGATTTGATTAACCTGTCCTCGGGAAGACTACTATCATAGCCCAGCATTTTCAGAATATATCGCAGCTTGTTCACTACCCCGGTTGTATGATCCTGGATAGTCTTCCACGAATTGCTTTCAGAGAGGTCATCGGACGCGTTATTATCCATAGATGCCAAATGTATTGGATTACCTGGCAATACAACAGGGCTTTTGCTCTCCTTGCTCCATCCGATTTCTTCCAGGTAGCCTCCATCAGCACAATTCATCATCAGCACCATTCCCGGCACAATCTCATTTGCGCCGGCCGGTTGCCACTCACCTTCAATATAGTTTTTCTTCCACACAGTACCGGGCTTTTTCTTCAGGATCTCCTTTATATCTGCCACCGGCACATTACAAAGCTCCTTACGCGCAGGATCATTCTGATATTTCAAAAGCACAGTCTTACTGTCTTCCCTCCAAAACACATGCACGTTGAAATCTTCTGCCTCACGGATGAATCTTGAAATATCCATATCAAACCCGGAAATGTCTGCCGTGGTGTCGAAAAGCTCTACAATATCTTTTTTTCTTATCACAAAGCCCTCTTCTACCTCCATTTGCTGATTGCAGGAGTTAAGCGATCCTGGATTGACCTGCTTATTTTCGAATTTTTTGCAGATATCAGAAGATGTCCTTATCTGTTCAATTTGATAAGGACTTACGATTTTCAAGAGGTCCTTGTCAGCCGGTTCATCACTGAATCCGATCCAGTATATTTCAGAATGGTCAAGGTTTCCCCATCGGTTAACTCTGCCGTATCTCTGTACCATTGATGCCCATGGGGCTATTTCAGTGAACATGAGCGAACACGAGATATCCACTCCCGCTTCAATAACCTGTGTGGATACCACTATTCTGCCGAACTGGCCGACATTTTCATCTAAAGCTTTTTTCAAAGCTTTTTCTCTGTCATCTGGCCGAAACTGAGAATGCAACAAGACAATCTCCGGTTTCACCGCACAATCAGGTTTTCCTTGTTGTTCCTTAATTTTACGGTAAAGATCCCTTGCTCTTCGAACGGTATTCAGGACAACGATTGTGTTTCTGGATTCGCTTGGAGATCGCTCAGAGGCTTTCTGTTTCATATTGTTACAATGACGTTCCAAAACCTCCTTGGCAAGGCTTGAAATATAATTCTTATCGTCTAGTGTTGAAGAGGCCTTGCGCAGAGTTTTGTATGCCTTCATCCTGCTATTCAATAAGCGGTTCTTTTGATCATCATCTAGAAGCTCTTCGCGATGCATGCTTTGTGTCTGGTAATTCACTGTTCTGAGCCATTCTTCTCTCAGCGTGGCACTCATCCATAATGAATGACTGCCTCCATAGACTCCAAATGAATCCCTGAATGCCTGAAGCTGGGTTGTTGTATAAAGGCCGCTTCCCATGAGCTGTATCTCATCCATCACCCATAAACAGTCGTTATTGAGTAACGCGAAATCTTTCGGCCAGCGGTATTTTGATGCTCCGTATCCCCTGTTCAAAGCACGGGAAAGAAGCATGTCCTGAGTGCCCACCAATATTGCATCAGATTCCGGATAAAGAGACCAAAGATTCTCATTATCGGATTTGCTCGAACCTCCCGATGAATCGGCTGAAAAGGTATAAACACTCTTATCACCGCCGAGAAGCTTGGCAACAATAACACCCTTGCACGAATTCATATTGAAAGGGACGTCCAATTTCTCAATCCATTCCTTGATTACATTAAATGTCTGTTCTACAAGCACCCGCATGGGAAGACAGTAAATTAAGCGCATTGGAGTCTGCTTTCTCAACTTTTCGTCACCAGAAAACAATCTGCGCCAAAGCCAGGAGATTACGACTGCAGCGGTTTTCCCGGCACCTGTAGGTACACTGAGAACAGTGGGATATTCTTGATGACATCCCATTCTCTTTTGATATGGCCAAGGATCTGTGCCGGTTGCCGCCTTAAAGAAAACATCATAAGAACTGAAATTAGTCACCGTCATCTCCTCCGTCGGCCTCAAATAATCAAAGCGTTAGATTTTCAGATCAAATCATAATATCACTTTGCATGTCCGACAAACTTTCACGATCATTACATAACCGCATTTTACTATGCTCTGCTGACATCATGAATGTCAGTGAAAACAAATCAGGTACCATGTGAGCCATCAGAAAACTGTCTTCAGATCTCCTTCATACAAAACACTTCCAGATCGAACACAGTATTTTACGGGAAAAAAGCGGGGATTCTTGCTAGGATATTTGAAAAGATGAGTTTGATTTTCCTTATAATCTTTGACACCGTAATAAAATGCACCTCCATGCATTACTTATTCATCGTAGCACCTTCCGCTGACACATGTACGGCAGAGCTATTCTAAAACTTTTCACCTTAGTAAAACATTGCCGAGCGAATAGTGACAGAGAGGCGGGAAATTCTTTGAGAATTTTTCCCGGGGAGATGAAGACGAGGAAAACTTGCAGTTACAAAGCCATATGCGAAGAGGGCAGGGGACATTCTCCTCTTCAGCAAACAATTGGGATTGTCGCTATAGGTGCATCTCAGCGCAGACAATCCCTGTTTGCCGGGAGAATTCCCCTGCCCTCTCTTGACGCTTATAGTTATTTCCTCAGGTGGTCGGCTTTCTCTTTTTCGTTCACCGGCTCGGCCCTGCCGCCCAGGTGCTTTGCAAAGAACTGCTCGGCGGCGGCATAGAATATCATGTTGTTTTCCGGCCGCGCGAAGCCGTGGCCCTCGTCGGGGAAGAGGAGATACTCTACCTCTTTGCCGTTTTTCCTCATGGCCGCCACTATCTGATCGCTTTCAGCCTGCTTCACCCTGGGGTCGTTGGCGCCCTGGGCTATGAGGAGAGGCGCTTTAATCTGGCCCGCCTTGAAGAGAGGAGAGCGGGACTTCAGGAACTCCTCGTCCTTTTCGAGGCTTCCCACGCGCCTGGTGAAAATGGCCTTTCCGGCCTCCCAGTAAGGGGGAAGTGTTTTCATCAGGGTGATGATATTGGAAGGGCCCACCATGTCCACACCGCAGGCAAACTCGTCGGGGGTGAAGGCCAGTCCCACGAGCGTGGCATACCCTCCGTAGCTTCCCCCGTATATGGCAACACGCCTGGGATCCGCAAAGCCCTGGGCAAGAGCCCACTTTTTCCCGTCAAGAAGGTCATCATGCATTTTCCCTGCCCATTCCCTGTTTCCCGCGTTCAGGTAAGCCTTCCCGTAGCCCGTGGAGCCGCGGAAATTTATCTGGAGCACCGCGTAGCCCCTGTTCGCGAACCACTGCACCTCCCTGTTGAAGCACCAGCGGTCGCGGTACCATGGCCCTCCATGGACGTTCAGGATGAGGGGGAGGTTTTTGTGGGGGAGGCCCGCGGGAAGGGTGAGATAACCATAGATCTGCATGCCGTCGCGGGCTTTGAAGCTTATCGGCTTCATCGGGGAAAAGGCATACTTGTCGAGATCGGGATAATAACTGAAAAGGAAGGCGGCCTTCCCCGTGCTCCTGTCATACTCGTAAGCGCAGGGAGGCTTGCTGTCAATGGTATAATCAACGGTCCAGCGGGAGTTGGCATAATCCCTGCTGATGATCTGGAAGTCGCCGTCGCAGGCTTTCCTGAGGTTCTCAAGATCGGCGGCAACGCCGGGATCAATGGCTTTCCAGGTGGCGCGCTCACCGAGGATCTGCACTGCCAGCAGGGTGTGGTTTTTGGGATGGGTGAGGATGCGGGCCACGTCGAACTGGGGATCGGAGGCGATAACCTTCCGGGCTTTCGTGGCAAGATCAATTTCCAGCAGTCTTATGGCGTTAGCGCCGAGGCTTGTGAGGACATACACCCCCTTGTTATCGGGAGTGAAGGCAACGACGCCGTCGCCGGTATCATCACCGGACCATTTCATGAGGACTTCCCAGGGCGATTGCCCGTCTTTTCTTGTGCGGATCTCCATGCCGCCGTCGGGGAGGCTTGCCCCTGCAGCCCGCACAGTGAACGTGTTGTCGGGCACCCAGTCTGCAACATCACCGGGGTTCTTCGTATCAAGCTCCATGGCTCCGTTCTTCAGGTTAATCCTGTAAACATCCATGTAGCGCCTGTCGCGGATGTTGCACTGGACAAGGAGGGTATCGGGGAATGCGGGATCGACAGCGAGAATCTCCGCCCTGATACCCATGAAGGGCGTGAGGTCACGTGTCGCTTTGGTGGCAAGCTCGGTCTGGAAGATGTGGTAGTTTTCATCGCCGTCATTGTCCTGCATGTAGAGAATGTGGGCGCTGTCGCCCTGCCAGAGGAATACGTGGATGCCCCTTTTCCTGTCGCCCGTCACGACGGCGTCATCGGTTTTCCCCAGGGTCTTTACCCAGACATTGAGAACTCCCTGGTGGGGCGCAAGGTACGCAAGTCTTGTCCCGTCGGGCGAGATCCTGGGAACGGCTCTGGCGGGATTCCCGAAAAGAAGGCTCCTTGGAATGAGCGGCGGAGCCCCGGCCTCTGCCGGATCCGCTGCAAGCCCCGCAAAAATGAAAAAGCATGCCATTGCGCCAAGCCCCCACACTATATATCTGACTATTCCGCTCATGAGATATTTCCTTCCCTTCACTGTAAGAATAAAAAGGCAGAAACACAGGGTCTATGCCGCAGCAGCGCTGCGGGCCTCTCACACATTGGGTATGTTCGTTCCGTAGAATATCTCCACCATCTCTTTCTTGAGCCTGGCCTTTATCCTTTTCCTTTCCTCCCTGTCAAGCTCTTTCCTGGTGGTGCCGAAGAGGTAGTTGTCCAGGTCGAACTGGTTCAGCAGCATCTTGGTATGAAAAATATTTTCCTGGTATACGTTCACATCGATCATCTGGTAACGGTTCTTATATTTTCCCAGGATGAAATTCTGTATGGAAGTGATCTTGTGATCGATAAAGAGCTTCCTGCCGTCAATTTTTCTGGTGAACCCCCTCACGCGGTAATCAATGGTCACAATGTCGGAGTCAAAGCTCCCCAGCAGGTAATTGAGGGCCTTGAGGGGCGAGATGTGGCCGCATGTTGATACATCGATGTCGGCCCTGAAGGTGCTGATGCCCTCGTCGGGGTGGCTTTCAGGGTAAGTGTGGACCGTGATGTGGCTCTTGTCCAGGTGGGCCACCACCGCGTCGGGGAAGGCGCAGGGCCCCTCTTCCCCGTTGAGGATATGACTCCCGTTATGCTCTTCAATGGGCTTCCCGTCAGAGATCAGCATGGTGACACTCGCTCCCTGGGGATCATAATCCTGGCTGGCAATATTCAGGATGGTAGCGCCTATTATATCAGAGACATCGGTGAGAATCTTGGTAAGTCTCTCGGCGTTGTACTGCTCGTCGATATACTCGATGTAGCCTTTCCTGTGCTTTATTGATTTCGCGTAACAGATGTCGTATATGTTAAAGCTCAGTATCTTGGTGAGGTTGTTGAAGCCATGAAGCCTGAGTTTCCTGATTGGTTTATACTGCATCGGGCGCTCCTGCGGGAAAAGTGGCACTGGGCCTCTTGAAGGTCACTGGAAAGATTCTATCAAAAAAATTCCCTTTGCGCAACATGGCGGCCCTCTTCCCTGATCCTGCAGCAGTGCCGTTCCCGGTGAAGGATATCTCACCGGGTGAGATTAAATCTTTACCTGAGGAAAAATTCGTACAATAAGGAGGAGCCTTGAGCGAGACAGCATCATTTTGCAGTTACTGTGGCCGGGAATTCAAGCCTGGCGAGGATTTTTGTGCTGACTGCGGTGCGCCGAAAGAGGGGGAAGGCCCGCAGCCGGCCATTTCAGAGCCGCCGCCTGGAGGCCCCCCCGGTGGCCCGGAAGCAGTCCTGGACGTGATCCCTTACCTTGTAGAGATCAAGGGCTTCCTGGGCCTTGGCACAAAATTCATGAACCTGGTGGTGACAACTGAACGCCTTATTTTCGCCCTCATGCCTGATGAGCTGTTCAGCGAGGTCAGCGACATAGATATCAAGGTGACGGAAAAGGCTGAAGAGAAAGGGCTGGACTGGAGGGAATACATAGAAAGCCATGATTTTTCCAGTGCGCCATGGAGAAAATACCTGGCATGGCAGCCAGAGGATATAGTGAAGGAGCATAAAGGCAATTTCGCCTTTACCTTCAAGGATATTCTCACGGCGCGACTTTTGCTGGACAAAGGTTCCGAAGGCGAAGTTCCCTATGACGTGCTTGTCCTTGAGGCGGGGGGCAAAACCTGGGAACTCAACTGCGCCTGGGGCAACGGCCACCATGTGCGGAGGGCACTCTCGGAAGTGATAAGGCTCGAAGTAGGGGAGAGGGAGATCTCCAGTTGACATTTCCCGTATTTTGATATATCCTTTGATGTAACTGCCCGCCCTTATGAACTGCGGGCGGAATATCAATGAAAGCAGGTTATGGCAATGAGTGAATCATTAGTGTTGCACCGGTCGTTTTACTGCCCGGCAATGAACAAGGAGAAGCGCTACACCATCTATCTCCCTCCGAGCTACCGCTACCAGCCCGAAGCTCGCTATTCCGCCGTGTATCTTCTCCCGGGCCTTATGGATTACGAGATGACATGGGTGGAGAAGGGGAGAGTCCATGAACATATGGATCATCTCATATACAGCGGCACCATCGGCGAGATGATAGTTGTCATGCCTGACAAGGACGATGCCGCCCTTGACCCCCACAGGAAGGCGGAGTTTGCCTACTACCTCGGCAGAGACCTGGTAGGCCATATCGATTACGAGTTCAGGACCATCGCCAGCCGCTACCACCGCGGGATTGAAGGCCTCTCGCTGGGAGCCTCATGGGCTATCTTCATGGGAGCTCATTTCCCCGAGATGTTCTGTTCCGTCGGCTGCCTCTCGGGAGGCTTCGGTGATGATATCTACAGGACCATATGGGAGAAAAAGGAGTACCTCCATGAGCTGGGCATGCGCTTCAGAGTCGGAGTCGGCGCCTGGGAGCCCGAGTTTATCCCCGGGAACGAGAAGTTTGTCCATTTCCTGAGAGACCTTGGCTTTTTCTGCGAGTTTGAGATGACGGAAGGTCCCCATGACTGGCCCCTCTGGGTAAAGCAGATATACAACTCGCTCCAGTTCCACTTTTATTCCTTCAACCCGGTGCATGCGTAAAGGGAGCGTCCCCGGTCGTCAGACCGTCGAGAGGGAGCCAGAAAGGGGGATACCGGGAAGGTTATGGAAAATATGGTGCAGGTGAAAAGGATAATGGCATGTGCCATCCTTCTCCTCATTGTCGTCATGCCGCTCCAGGGCTTTGCAGAGAAGGAAAGACAGGGCGAAGAGAGCCGGGAGCAGGTGGAAAATACCAATGATGACATGCTGTGGAGCCATGCCTTCGAGTTTCTCAAGGCGGTCCTCAAAGGCTCTATGAGCAAAGCCCGGGTGATTCTGGAGGAGAATCCCCAGATACCCTTCGCCAGGGATAGAAACGGCTTTACCCTTCTCCATTACATGGCGCGGGAAAACAAGCCCGAAGCCGCAACAATGCTCATTGAAAGAAATGCCCCTGTCAAGGCGGAGACCACCCTGGGCTTCACTCCGCTGGAGTTTGCCGCGCAGACGGGAAGTATCGGCGTTGCAAGGCTCCTCATCGCCAAGGGTGCTCCCGTCAACGACGGCAGGGCGGGAAGCTCGCCTTCACTGAGCTATGCCGTGCAGAGCAACCAGAAGGACATGGTGCTCTACCTTATTGCACAGGGGGCAAATGTGGCGAAGGGCATTAATCAATCGGGCTATACCGCACTCCATTATGCCGCGAGAAACGGGAACCTGGAGATCGTGAAGATACTTGTTGAAAAGGGAGCCAACGTGAATGCCCGCGTGTCGGACGGCCCCACTCCCCTGAGATGTGCCGCCAGCAAGGGTAAAAAAGAGGTAATGCAGTACCTCAAGGAGCGCGGGGCAGAAGAATAGGCTGGTATGCTCCGGAGTATAAAAAAGGAGGACGAGGGGAAATGAACCGGTATGTCATCATTGGAAACGGAGTGGCCGGTGACAGCGCCGCAGTGAAGATCCGCGAGCTGGACAGCGCTGGCCCCATCGATATGTTTACCAGGGAGGAGCATTCTTTCTACTACCGCCCGCGGCTCATAGACTATCTTGCCGGGGAAGTGACCCTCCAGCGGATCACGCTTCACCGCAAGGAATGGTACGATGAGCAGCATATCGGCCTCCATCTGTCAACGGAGATAGCTTCCGTCGATACGGTGAAAAAAGAGGTAGCCACTTCTTCGGGAGAGGTCTTTCCCTATGACAGGCTCCTTTTCGCGACGGGCGCCGAATGCTTCGTGCCGCCCATTTCAGGCGTGCCAGAGCAGAAGGAGAGGGTTTTCACCCTGAAGCACAGCGGCGATGCCGACAGGATACTTGAAAAAGCGAAGGCCTCGAAGGAGGCACTGCTCATCGGCGGGGGGCTCCTGGGGCTTGAAACGGGAAACAGCCTCAGAAAACTGGGTCTCTCGGTGCATGTGGTGGAGTTTTTCCCGCGCCTGCTGCCGCGCCAGCTCGACGTGAAGGGGGCAGGGATCCTGCAGAGCATCCTCGCTTCCCTGGGGTTTGTCTTTTACCTGGGGGAGACATCGGAGAGGCTTGACGGCGACGGCGCAAGGCTCAGGCTCCACCTGAAGAGCGGAAAAACCGTGGAAGGAGACTTTGTCATAGTCTCGGCAGGAGTGAGGCCCGATCTCACGCTCGCACGGAAGGCCGGCCTGGCCGTCGGCAAGGGCATCACAGCCGATGACCTCATGAAGACCAGCGTGGCTGACATCTTTGCCGCCGGTGATGCCATTGAGCACAGGAGCAGGCTTTACGGCATCTGGCCCCCTGCCAGGGAGCAGGGAGAGGTGGCAGGATCGGTGATGGCGGGCCATCAAAAGGCCTACGAGGGCACCCTCCCCTCGCACAAGCTCAAGGTGGTGGGAATCGATCTTGTCTCCATGGGGGAGATTGACGCCGAGGAAAAGCATGAGTCTCTCGTGCTTTTCCATGAGGGAAAGTCCTATAAGAAGGCAGTGGTCTCAGAAGGCACGGTAATCGGGGCCATCATGCTCGGTGACACCGCCGGCGAGACCCAGGTGGCAAAGGCCATCAGGGAGAAAGCCCCTGTTGACAGCGTCAGGGAGTTTTTCCGCTGAGTGCCTTCAGACCCTTTTGGCCCCGATATGGATGTGGTTGAAATGGTTGCCGCCGACATTGGTTCTGTAGAGCACCTGGTAGCGGATGCCGTTGATGGTCTTCGTGAAGACGCCGCCCTTGGAGCCCCAGTTTGCGGGGCCGCCGAGGGCCTGGACAATTCTTGATGCCGCTGAGTCTGACGATGCCGTAGGTGTGCTTGATCCCCACCCGACATCATTGGCATAGGCTGTTTTGTTGCCGATGTAGTGATCAGACACGTTCCCCGAGGCGGTCATCTGCGTGCCGCGCTTTGCAGAGGTGACGCTGAAGCCTTTACCCGCAAGGGACACGAGGCTCTTCACCGGGTTCTCGGTGCCTGCCCATCCCCCTGAAGGTGAGAGATTCGCCTTGCCATTGGGCGTGCCATTCGTGTCAACGGGGCCTGTGTCGCCGTTGTCGTAGTCAGCGCCGCCTCCGCCGCCGTTGCCGCCTCCACCGTCATAGTTGTTTCCCTGGAGGCCGCCGTTGTTCATGCCGTTTGCCTGCATGAACTGGCTGTACATCGCCATTATTTCCATGAAGCTCTTCATCATGCTCATGAGGGTACCCTGCATGGCGAAGGAAGGAATCCCGGCCATCATCCCTGAAGCCTGAGGATTCTGCGTCATGAGGTTTGATGCTTCGAGGCTCGAGGAGAGCCTGTCGGTTCCCGTGCCAAATCCTCCCGTAAAGGATGGCATCCCGAATGAGCCCGAGGTGCCGGGAAGCCCCATCAGCGACGTGGCGCTGAAGCCTGAAAGGGCCGGCATACTGCCGGAAAATGAAGGCATGGAGCCTGTGAATGCTGGCTGCGTATATCCCATCCTGGTCATAATGATCCTCCTGGTGCAGTACCTTTGAGGCCATGTCACGACAGCAGATAAAAAGGCCCTGAAAGGGCCCTTAAAAAATGCTGAAATGATGAACGGGATGTTACTTTTTACCTCATTTTCCCATGCTCTGCCTCATCTGGGTGCAGCAGGGAAAGGAGGGATGGACAGGCTCATGGCCTACTACCTGGAGCGTTAAGGAGCTTTGCCCCTTCCTCACCGAGACTTCCCTGGGAAACCCGCTGTTGAGGCTCCCGTAGGAGGCGGGGTACCTGAAGAAATGCTCCCGGGCGAGGCTTTTTGGAGGGATGGTCCTGGGCCTCCCTCCTGTTCCTGCCTCCCCTCCGTATGCGACGGAATAGAGGGCGTAATTGTTCGCCGAGGCAATATTGAAGATGTATCTTGTCTTCAGGAACAGGTCAAACTTCCTGCAGTAGATGAGAGCCTTGTCGATAAGCCTGTTGGAGCTGTCATAGACCTCCACGAGATGCGTGCCTCCCGGAATGTCGAGCTTGGCGGTGGTATGCGGATCCACAGCTATGAGCTTTTTTGAATCAAGATGCACGGTTACTGAGGTCCCGAGGCCGTTGTCGAAATACACTTCGGCCAGGTTGGGGAAGAGCGCCCTGAGGGCAAAGAGGACAAGAAAAAGCGCAAGGACAATCAGGAGACCTGTAAAAAGCCATTTTCTGCCCTTTTTCAAGAACACCACCTCTCCTGAGATTTCAGCGAAGCGGCGTGAGAATCCTCTCTCACCTCCGGGGGCTTTCAGCGAAGCGGCTTTTTCAGAAGCCTGGAAGCGCTTTGCCAGGCCTCCTCCTCCCTCAGGATGCGCGCTTCTTCTTCCACATCTGGGGTGAAGTGCCTGATGATGAGATCCTGCTCCTGGCAGGCAGTCCGGGCCTTTCCGGGGGACCGCATGGTTCTTTCGAGGCGCTTGAAGAGAATGGAGCTCTCGACTCTCTCCCTGTTCTGCACGACACTCACCGAGAGGCGCGAGAGGGAAAGCTTCCTGGCATGGCTGTTAAAGCAGGCGATGATTTTCCGCATCAGTTTTACCAGGGAGGGATCTTTAAGGGAGAGGCCCGAGAAATACACGGTGAAAGAGTCAATGAAGCGGGCGATGTGGACCTGCTGGGCTTTTGCCCGCCTTCCTTTCCTGAAGCGTGCCATGGTCCGGAAAAAGGCCGATTCCAGCAGGCATATTACTTTGTCGCCCATCTCGTAGCCGAGAAGATCGTTGATGCCCTTGAGGCCGATTCCATACTCATCGCCCCTCAGGATGTCACGGGAGACGGCTTTGAGCCTGTCGCCAAGGGCGAGGGAGTAGACAGGCTCGGCGTGGAGAAGCACGCCCCGCTCTCCCGCCCTGTTGAGGTTGTTCACCACCGTTTTCAGGAATTCTTCGCTGATGATGGGGTATTTTACCCTCCGGGGATTGTAGGGCCTGAAGGGGGCGAGCGTCACTTTCAGGAGCTCCCGGGTCTCGGAGCCTATATCGCTTGTGACGCTGTCGAGGCTTATCCTGTGCGGGAGACTCTTGGCCCGCTTGAGATTGTGCTGGGCAAGCTCGAACATCATGAAGGCCGCCTTGCTGAGGTGCTCTTCCCCGAAGGGGGCTTCATGGTCAATTCCGGCGAGATGGAGAGCCTGCCTGCTTGAGATCACTCCGAATGAGATGGTGAGAGGCCATATTTTCCCGCTGTTGAACTCTTCGAAGCTTCCCGTCTGCCTGTTGAAAAGCCAGCGGGTCGTCGCCTTCACAGCTTCACCGTATCCCGCCGGAAGATGCTTTCCCACCTCTTTTGTGACTCTCCTGAGAGCGTCGGCCGATGACTCGCCGCTTTCCCTGCTGAACAGGACAAGGTGCCCCGCCGATCTCGGGAGGGGATCGAGGATAATGCCCTTTTCTTCAAGGTGATGCCTGATTGATGCGATAAAAGCCGTCGGCGATGTCCCCTGGCCGGCCTCGATGCCTGAAAGGCAGGCCACAATGTGGCGCTCCCTGAAGGCTCCCTCAAGGGCATGCTGGACTTTTTCAAGCAGATGCGTGAGGTGCGCCCCGTCGCTCTGAGATCGGGGGAAGACCAGGGCTGCCTCGTCACCAACGAAGGTGACCTCAGGGGACTCTTTTCCTCCAGGACCCCTGAACCGGGCGGCCCTGTCCCTTATCAACGCCCTGGCCTGCTTGAGCAGCGCGTCCATTATGGCTCTCCCGTAAAGGCTGTTCAGGTCTTTGAAATTATTGAAGTCACCTATGGCGAGCCATACAGTGGAAAGGGGAGTATCAGGCGGCAGGGCCAGGGCCTTCACGAGCTGGGTGATAAGGTGCTGTCCCTTTGATGCCATGGGTTATTCCGCTGAGCAGAAAGGGTTGTTCCTGAGGAATTCCAGGTATTCTCCGTAAATCTCGGCGACTTTCCTGAAGACATCCCTGATGCGGCAGATTTCGTCGCTCAGCATGAAGGAGCGGTATCCCATCAGGTGGAGCATATGGAGGTCGGCGAGGTCGCCCATCGCGGGGGTGTCCTTTTCATAGAGCGAGGTGAGGAGCCTGGAAGCGGCGATTGCCTGCGGGTCCTGCGAGACGAGGTAATAGAGGGCCGGGAGCATCTGCACCTTCTCTTCTCCAAGGTTGATATAGAGGTCGTCGCGGGCTGCCATGAGGCGCACGCAGTGACGGTATGAGGGGTAATCACGCTCGACAAAGTCAATGCCCCGCTTGGATTCTATCTTGGCGATAATCTCGGCATCGGGATCAAGGGAAAGGAGCTCTTCAATGTCCTCCCTCCTCTCCACGAAGGAGAGCATGTAGCGGTGGAGGCCCAGGCTCTTTGCCGCCTCGATGTAAGCCCTGTCCTGCTCGGTGAGGAATCCCTCGATGCGCAGCGACGGGTCAAGGATATTGACGGGCTCGCCGGCGCCCACGGTGCGAAGGGGCCTCTCGGCCAGGATGAGCCTGGTGCCGTTCACGACGCTCTCTATGTCTGCCACGCAGTCCTTGAAATAGAGCTTTGTCGGCATATTCACCGTGATTGGATGGCTTATTTCCACGTAGTCATAGGGCAGGTAGGAGAACTTCGTGATACGCAGCTGCCGGCACTTCAGGTCAATCCAGAGGGGCTTTTCGCCGGCAAGCTCGAGGAGCTGCTCGACGACGGTGATAATCTCCACGTCAATGGGCATCACGGTATTATAGCGAAGCTGGTCCACCACGGGGCTCCTCACTATGTCATGGCGGTACCTTGGCAGGAGGGGAAGCGTCGCAATGAGCATTACTTTTTGTCCTTCTTCACCGGCACCGGAAGCCGGCCCTTCACGGTGACCTTCACGAGGGCAAGGCTTTCGTGGTACTGGGACAGGGAATTCTCCACGTCCTTGAGGCGCCTGGTTGACTGTCCCCGGTCTTTCATATCCTTGAGGTAAGTATCGAGGCTTCTTGAGCCGCTCGTGAGGGCTACGGCTCCGAGCATCACGTCTATTATGGCCTTGGGATCATTGAGCATGAGGATCCTTTCGCCAAGGACGTCTTTCCACTGCTTGAGAATCTTGCCTTCCATGCCGTCGTATTCGTAGCGCTTGTGGATCAGAAACACGTTGAACTTGTTCCTGAGCTGCTCGAAGACCTTTCTGCTCTCCAGCTTTTCAATGCTGTCGCCGAAAAGATTTTTTACCTGCGAGGGCTCGATATGAGGGTAAAATCCCTCGTCACCGGTGATGAAAAGGAATGAGAGCTCCGGTTTGCTAAGGATGCAGTGGTGGAGATAATAGTACGCCATGAGCTCGTAGGACTCCATGTTCTGTCCGCCGCCGCCTGCTTCAAGGAACACCCTGGAGAGGTAGTCGTCAAGCTCGCGGCTCTGAGAAAAGTTGCAGACCTGGATCGGTGCCCTGTCGGTATAAGCGTCGCCGACGGCGGCGAAGCTTATTGCCGGATCTGTGAGGTATCCCTGCTTCTCGACCTCACCGAAGAAGAGGGGGAGCTTGTCGTAGATGGTCTTGCTCCAGTCACCCATCGAGCCTGTGACGTCAAAGATGCACACGATGGGGTTCTTGTGGAAGCAGTCAATCTCGCGGCATTTCCTGGCGCCGGGGTACTTCGGGAGGAGGTCATCGTCAACACCTGACCGGCTGATGACGGTGTCGGAAATATCGGAGAAAGCCCTGTTGCTGCTTGTGCTTATCACATCACGGTCGTAGCAGGAACCGCCCATACTTTGCCACCCTCTTTCCTCTGGTTTTACGTGTATTCAATACCCCTCCGGGCTTCACAGCGCGAAGGGATAGAATTCATGGCGCGCCCCGAAGACCTCCAGGCGAAGATCCGAGATTCTCCCGTACATATTCCAGGCGTCGTTGGCTCTCTGCACAGGGTTTTTGGTAAGAAACTCCTTGATAAATCTTGCGATTCTCCTGTCCACGTGGTGCGGTACCGTGTCACCTCTTGCATCACCGCCCAGAAGGTATATCATGGACTTCCCGAGGGCATACATATCGGCAGCCGGATGGGGTTTTGCTTTCGAGGCAAAGGAGGTGAGCTCGGGAGCGGCAAAGTCCTTGTGGGCTGCTTTCATCTTGTCGCTTCCATCGGGATGAACGAGGCTGTGGAGAAAATCAATCAGAAACACGTTATGGTCCCGGGGCCTCACAATGATGTTCCCGGGATGTATGTTGCAGTGCAGCACGGCGTTGTAATGCATGAATCCCAGCACGGAAAGGAGGCGCTCCATTATCCAGCACACGTGCCTGTCAGGGACGCCGTCAGGATATTTCTGCCTTATGGACGTGAGGTCGGCGCCTTCAATAAACCTTGAAATCACCGCCTTCTTTTTCTCTTCAGGCATGATGAAATGATCGATGAACTGCGGAAGAGACTGGTGCGTGAGGAGCCTGAGCACCTGGATCTCGTTCTCAATGAGGTGGTTTTCCGAGGGCAATGCTATGATCTTGATGACGGCCTGCTTGAAGGGGAGAATCTTGTCCTCGGGATCATCATACTCGGCATGGTAGATGTCGCATTTCTCCCCTTCGGCAAAGTGTCTCGTGACCCTGTACTCCCTGAGGGACGTGGTGATGATGCACTCGGAAGCCTCGTGGGCCTGATCGATGGGCTGGCCGTATGTCCCCTTTTCAATCTTTTTCTCGGCATCGGTGCGGAGAGAATTGATGAGCTTGGTCACGATGCCGGCAAGATGCTGCTCTTCGCTCCCCGAGGGGAAGAGGTCGGGATGGTAGAGTTTCACAAGGTATTTGAACGCATTGGAGAGGGTCTTGTACCGGGTCTCGTTGTCTTCTCCGAGGTCGCCGAAGAGCTCCTCGGGATGCTCGAAATGGCATATCCTGTCATGAAATTCCTTGATGGTCTCCTGGGAGCTCATTCCTTCTTATTATGCCCGGCCTTTCTCTCTTTACTCAACAATTTATCTTAAGCTCCTTCTTTTTCCTTCAAAAGGGGAAATATTGGCCATATAAAATAAGGACCCCCGGGGTTTTGATGCTCCGGGGGGGATGTGTGCTGATTAATAACGGTCGGCCGCTTCAGGGCTTGATGGTCCCAAGCTCGCTTTTCGCCCTCCTGAGGGCATCGGCGGCGTAATTGATGTTCTGGAGGGTGTCGCGCATGTCCATATCGGCCCTGCGCATGGTGCTCTCCGCCGAATTAAGGTCGTTACCGGTGCGCTGAGAAGTTGAGGCAAGGCTGTAACCCGCATGGGAGACATTTTTGCCGGGGCCGTCCATCTTGATGGTCATTATATCGGAGCTTATCCACGTGAGATCGCTCTCTGCCCTGTCCACGTCCCTGTCGGTGTCGTGGATGTCGCGGTCTGAATCCTTGCCGCCCCGCTGGGCCTGGGCTATGTCATTTTTCGCCTTGCGCAGGTGGGTGAGCACGCTCGAGTACGTGGGGCCCTCGGACTGGAGCTCCCGCTCGAGGCGCTCGACCTTGCTGTATGACGAGGCAAGCGAGTCATTTGAGCGGTCCACCCTGCTGTCGGCATCGTTGACTCCTCTTCCCGCCGAGCCAGTCTCCCTCTTCGCGTCGGAGAAGTACATGTCCAGCATGAAGCCTTCATTGCTCATATCTGTCTTGTCATTGTCCATCTGGACCCGGCGGAGGGAGAAATCGGCTCTCCTGAGGGCAGATTCAGCGTTCCTCACGCTGTATCCCGCGTTGTTGAGTCCTGACTTTGCCCAGTCCATTGAGCTTGTCGCGTCAGAGAGAAGGGAGAGGGCTTCATCGATAGTCCTTCCGGGATCGATCAGCAGATTTTCCTTGCCGGGATCGATCCCGGGCTTCTGCATAACCTGAGCGTCCTCTTTTGTGAAGGAATCCGCAGGCGGTCCGGCTTCCTGTTCCTTCTCCAGGGGCGGCTTGAAAGCCTTGAGGGGCTGCGGTGCTCCCGCGGAAATCCTCGGCTCCAGAGGGTTTGTCTGCATGGCGTGTCCTCCCGTTCCCTGACGGAAAATTCTGCCCAGGTCTCCCTCAGGCACTGCCAGGTACTCTCCATTATAGCACCTGAAGGGTGCCGGTGCTATGAACGAATCGTTAACTTTTTTCAAAAAAAAGACCGGGCCTTGCCGGCACCGGTCGTATATCAATGGGATCGCAGACTTTGTTACGCGGCCTGGTCCTGGAGCCAGCCCTCGGTCTGGACATCATCGGCGGCGATTGAGATGTCAAGGTAGTCGCCGCTGGCGTTTTCCTGGGGATTGATGGTCTGGGTCACGGTGCCGTCACCGCTCTTGGAGGTGACGGTATAGCTCCCGTCGTCATTCCTCTTGATGGTGGAGGTCCTGTTGACCTGATACTCCTCACCGTTGTCCATCGTGAACTCTTTGCCGTTAATCTTCAGCACCCCGTTCTCACCGTCGGCATCGAAGGAGAGCTTGTCGGCATCCCTTCCGAAGCCCGTGGTGATAGTGGCGTTGGTGGTCACTGCCGTATTTGCGTTGCCTCCCCACTGTTCTGTCGTGGTGTCCAGCTGGAAGCCCTCGCCTTCGAGCATTGTCCTGGTGCCGATTTCCTGGTTGTCAAAAGAGGTGCTCACGTCTTCGCCGTCGATCTCGCCGTCAATGGTGAAGTGGGGATCACCCGTGATTGATGCCGTGAAGTCCTCCTCCTCGGTGCCCACGCCGTAGTCTTCGCCGAAGCCCTCGAAGGGACGGGGCCTGAAACCGAAGCCACTGCCGTAGTCATTGCCGTAATTGTCGCCGTTGTAGATATTGATGATGTTGTTGATGATGTCAAGCGAGTTGCTGAAGCCTATATCTGAGCCGAAGCCGTTATTCCCGTAAAGGTTCGAATAGTCGCCGTAGCCTGACCAGCCGTTTGACTGGCCGGAATAGTCATTGGAGCTGCCCCACCCTTCAAGGCCGGAAAAGCCCAGGTTCGAGCCGAAGCCGTAATTCCCGAAGAGGCTCGAGTAGTCGCCGAAGCCGGAGTTCCCGAAAAGTCCCGAGCTGCTGCCGAGCCCGTTCATGCCGCTGCCCCATCCGTCAAGGCCCGAGAAGCCCATAGGCATGCCGAAACCCATCGGTGACCCGAAGCTGCCGAGTCCCGAGCCGAGACCTGACTGTGAGCTCTGGCCCATATTCGCGAAGAGCCCCGCGAGCATTATGAGATCCATCATCGTGGGTCCCTGGTTGGCGCTGGCGTAGTTGTTGCCGTATCCGAGCAGGCCGGAATAATCTGAGCCGACATTGTTGAAATATGAGCCGGAGCTCCCGTTGACAAGTATCTGATTCACTGTGATTCCTGACATTTTTTTTCTCCTCCTTTATGTTTCTGCAACCCTCTGGCTCCATGATAAGCCACCCCTTCCATGGAAATCTCAAAAGTGCCTCAAAAAAAACTCAAATCTGTAACGGCCACGTTAATTTTTGGCGCAGCGGGGATAATTTTCCGGTACCTGGTGCGGTACCATCGATGAAGGTATGGTCTCACGGAGGCTCGAATGTACCAATGAAAAGCAGCATTGAAAGGATTTCTTATGGGAAAGGAAGAGCGGAGATCCGAAAAGAGAAGGGAAAAGAGAAAGCAGACCCAGCAAAAAGAGAAGGTAAGCCTCTTACCCCGCCCTGAAGAAGCCTCTCAAGAGGAAGCAGTGAAAGACGCGGCCCCTGAAGAGCCACAGGTGCCGCCGCCGGAGAAGGATTCGCCCCGGCCCGGGAAACCCGCGCTAAAAAGGCCGAAGGAGCCTTCCGCGCCGCCTGTAAGCGCCTGCTATGTGGACTACGAGAACCTCTTCTATGGCGTGAAGAAGCAGTCCTATACCTTGAATGTGCCCCGGCTGGTGAGGGGCCTTAACAGGATCACCCGCGGCATGGGGGGAGAAGGGTTCTTCAAGACAGCCGTCTATGCCAACTGGGACGCCCTTGTGCCTGAGCACCGCCGCGCCCAGGATGACTGGGCGCTTGTAGGGTGGCGTACCGTGGCGGTGCCGTCAAAGGAAGACTACTGGAGCGGCAGGCCTGTCAAGAACCTCGTGGATTTTGTCATGAGCCTCGATATCGTGGAAGATGCCCATGTGACGCCCATCAGCCATTTTTTCATACTCTCGGGGGACAATGACTTTGTCGAGGCCATAGAGCGCGTCAGGCGCCTTGGGAAGAAATCCGTAGTGATGTCGCTGCAGCCGAACCTCTCCTTCCGCCTCCAGGAGGCTGCCGACGAGTTCGTGATCCTGAACATCGAGGAGATCACCGGCAGTGAGCCTCCTCCCATAGATACCTATGGCCGGGGCAGGATTGTACCCCGCCTTTCATTGAAAAAGCGGCAGGGTGAATCAGTCGATCATTTCCAGGCCCTCAGGATGGCCATTGAAGAGGCACAGCGCGATCAGAACACCCCCTCTGTCCCCTGGAGCGTCGTGAGAGACGAGTATTTTCTCAGGGTCGTCAGCATGACCGTTGAGGAGGCCAACAGGTTTCTCGAGATGGTGAGCGGGGCAGGATATGTGGAGGCAGCAAGGCGCTCCGTCGCCGGCATCGGCGCAGTGCTTTACATAAAGCTCTCGAAGATATGAAGGGAGCCGGCTCACTTACCGGGGGCCTTCGTCAAGCTTTCCTCCCTGCACGAGGTGGGGCTTTTTTTCCACCACTCTCAGGAATGCTTCCACGAGCCGGGGGTCAAAATGGGTCCCCCCGCATTTTCTGAGCTCGGCCACGGCTTCCTCCACACCCATCCCTTTGCGGTAGGGACGATCTGAGACCATCGCATCATAGGCATCGGTGATACAGACTATCCTCGCCGCCAGAGGTGTCTCTTCGCCCGCGAGGCCGTCAGGATATCCTTTCCCGTCCCATTTCTCATGGTGGTGCCGTGCCACGGGCAGCACATGGGCGAGGGAGGCGATGGGCTTCAGAATGGCTTCCCCGATGACGGGGTGCTGCTTGAGAACCTGGAACTCCTCGTCGGTGAGGCGTCCCGGCTTGTAGAGGATGCTGTCGGGAATCTTCACCTTTCCTATGTCATGGAGAAAGCTGCAGTTCTTCAGGTCAAGAATCCCTATATACCAGGAGAGACGGTCTTTCACCCGCGGCGGCGCGCTGTCAAGCTCAAGACCCACCTGGCCGATGTCATGAAAGCGGGCGCCGTCCTCAATGGTCTTGAGCTGGTCCTCGTCGGTTATTCCTATCTCCTGTGCCAGCGCTACTGAAAGGCCGATCACTCTCGATGAATGCTCGAAAGTGAAAGTGCTCGAGGCCTTCATGAGGAGATAGATAAGCTTTGCCGCCATCTCGTCGCCAGTCCACTCCTCGCCCGCCGATTTTTTTATCACGGACTCGATGCAGGTGGCGGCGTTTCTGGACGCCTGGGAGACCTGCTCGTTCTTCAGCTCAAGCTCCGTCCTGTTGTCAATGGCTGTCTCAACGAGTGCCTTCTCGCCGGCCTCTTCCGGGGTGCCCTGGTCCGGGAGGACAGGTACCTGGAGCACTGCCGGCTCTTTCTCCGCAGGTACACTCTTGATGGCCCTGACGGTGAGGCCCCTGGCCTCTGACTCCTCTTCGCGGCCTTCGCCGCCGGAATTGCCGGACTCTCTTTCATTGCCGGTGTTCTTCTCCTCCCTTGTCACCTTCTGGACCGATCCGGCGGTGCTTCTGTCGATGAAAACAGGGGTGCGGAATTTCTCGGCGACGGCCTTGAAGCGGGCGAGGTGCTCTTCAGTGACGGCAGCCGGGAAGGCGGCCACCATGGGGCTCTGGAAGAGGAGAATGCGGGATATGGAGCTTATGGCTTTGATAGAGGCCGTTGAGCGTCTGCCGATGGAGAGCGGTGCCTGCTCCTTCTCCCTTGCGGAGGCTTTTTTCTCAACAAGGGGCTTTTCCCTCGAGGGGACGGGGGCCGGGGAAGGCTTTCCAGGTGCTCTTGTCCCTGAAAGGGCCGCCTTTTCCTCGAGGCCCCTCTGTGCCCGGAGCGCGGGAGCGGCAGGCCTTGTTTCAATGTCCCCGGGGTGCGGAGGCGCTTTCTCCCTTCCGGGGGAAGGCACATCAAGGGCATTCTTTACGGGTATGCCTGTCATTCCTGGTCTTGGCGGGGGTAGCTCAGAGACTGCAGCCTGGCTCAGGCTTTTTACGGCTTTTGCTGCAGTCTTTTCGGCGCCCCCGATATTTGGAGCTCCCGGTAAATCACCTCTCATGCGCAGCGGTTCGCTGCCTGGCATTGGTTTCACCGGGTGCCGTGCTTCGCCGGGATTCATGGTAACCTTCAGGGGCTCACGGATTATGGCCTGAAATGCCTCTTTCCTTGCGTCAATGCGGGGAGTCTCTGTTTTCCGGAGCCTGTCCAGAGGAGGGGCTTCCCGTGAAGGCACTGCGGCCCCAGGGATTTTCGGAGTGATGGCCTGAACTTCTGCGGTGCCTCTTTCGCCTGCCGTGATGGAATTGCGCCCCTGGAAAGGGAGAGTGCCGGTGGCCTGTGAAGCTGTTGCCTGAAAAGGCTCCCGGGCCTGCGCTGAAGGGGAATCCGCCGGTCGCTGCTTCAATGCATCTCCGGGCGGGATGAGAGGCGTCCGGGAGAGCGTTTCAGGCAAGCCGTTCATTGCCGCTCCCGCAGATTCAAACGGACGTTTCTGGAGGCGGAATCGAGACTCCTTGCTCTCTCCGGCAGTGTGCGGATTCTGAAGCACTTGCCGATTACTCTCCCGGGGATTTTGAATGGCTTGAGAGGCCCTGGTGACACCTGGAAGGCTCTGCATGGGCATCTTGATAAAGGCGGCGTCATTCTGGCCGCCGGGCCTTGGCAAGCTTTCCGGGGGTAATGGCGCCACGGGCTTTGGCCTCAGGGGCTCCTGCTTTTCCGCCGGAGCGGGGGGAGCAAAAGTAAGGCCAGGTTTCCGGGCCGGCACACCATTCTTGGCCGACACACCTTTCGGGGAGATCGCAGCATGCGCTCCCAGGGCTTCGGGGGCTTTTTTCACAGGCACTGGCGTTCCTTTTGCCTGAAAGGGAGGGGCTGCAAAAGACCTTTCGGCTCTTTGAGAAGCCTCCTTCACTGTTCCCGGCGCCGGGTGCTTTATCGGCACCGGAGCGGGGTGGAATTCCCGGCAAGGTGTTTCAGGCTGCCGGGATTCCTTGCTACCGCTTCCGCCATTCTCTTTCGCGGCAGTTGCTGTTCTGGTAAGGCCTTCTCCCTGACCCTCTCTTTTCAGCGGCGCTGCCTGCGCGGTCTTGGGTACCTGGTCCCCGCCCTGAGAGGGCGTCTGCCGCTTTTCCCGGCTATTCTCCCCTCGTCTTTCACGGCCCGCCGTCTTCTGAAAGGGAACCTGCGCCATTATCTGCGAGGCCATTTTCTCGTCCTGCGAGATGAGGAGGGAGCGCGCCGAGGTCCCTCTCTGCCTGATTGAAGCCTCGGCCTTCTCGAGGGGCGACCCCCCGCTTTTCTGCTGCAGCAGGTTTTTCGCGGCAGGTTGTCTCTCGGACTGGCGGCCGAGCCTTTCAGCGCTTTTTTCAAACCTGTCATGGACTTTTCTGCAGGCCTTCCATGCCTTCTCATCAACGATTGCCCCAAGGTGCTCGACGGCTGACCTTGTTTTTTCACCTACAAGAGTGGTAATCTCATCTTTATCGTTGAGCGTGGCCGCCGGTTCAACGCTTTCTGCCTCTGTTCCCCCGGGGGAGAGGCCCTCTCTCTCCATCTCCTCTATTATTTTTCCAATATCAGACGCTCCTTCGTCAAGATAGAAGGTAAGGTCTCTCTCGAGGCCGGAAAGATCCCTCTCCATGCGGGCCTGGGTTATCTGCACGTCACTTTCGAGACGCAGCGCATCTGGAGTGCGCCTCTCGTCTGACTCGACAAAGCCGCGGTACACTCCATCGAGACGGGAGTTCGCCATCTTTCTCTCCCCTGCCTGGTCATCGGAGGAAGGGACCGTACCTGGTGGCTGCGTCGAACGCAGGAAGGGAAGGGCCGCATTTCTCTGTCCTGAGGGCTGTGAAGGCGGTCTGCGGGTTTCTCCGGAATTTTCTCCCTGTATCCGTAAAAGCTCCATAGAATTCCTCCCGTGACCACTATCACGACAGGGTGTTACAAATTCCTGCAAATTATGTTAAATAGCGGTGAACTTTCTTAAACTTTTGTTAAAAGAATAAATTTTTCGTTCACACGGGCCGGCGATTCATGAGGGGATAAAAGCGCATGGGAAAATGTGATCCCCTGTTTTTGCCGTGAAACTTGAGGGGATCCCCTTTTTTGTGCTATAATTGGAGCGATGCAAGATGAAAATCTTTGAGAGACAGTCGATGGTGAAAGCTCTCCGTCAAAAGTCGAGGGACCATGGGATTGCTATTCCTACGGCACTTTTCGTCGTGATGGCGATTTTTTTTCTCGTCACGGCAACGATTACCCTGGTGAACCAGAATATCAACTTCACCCGGTACACCCATCTGAAAACCAGGGCCTACTTTCTGGCCAAGGGCGCCGCAAACAGGTTCTACAAGGATCTTGCCGAGACGCCGTCGTACGAGTCGGCCCATACTGGCTTCGCCAATGCCGCCACCGAGCAGCCTTCGCCCGATGAGCAGCTCTTGGCCTGGATTGAGCCCCATCCCACCTTGAGCAATATTCTCTATATACACGGCCGCGGCGTCATGAGCCCCGGGAGCCCCCAGGCCATAAGCCAGGATTATGAACTCATCGTGAACAGGGAAATCAATTGTGACAGTATCACTTTTGCGGTCCGCTCCCTGAGCGGACCCGACATAATATACTACAAGCAGGGGAGCAGCGACTGGGTTGCCCTCGATCCCTTCGTCAAGAAAATGTATGATAATAATTTCACCTACGAGGAGGCAACCGGCGCCAGATCAGGCGATTACGCGTCAAATATGCGCTTCGCCTGCGGGGACAACAAGGGCAATCTCTATGCCGTGTGGGGCAGGAGCGGCCCTGACACGATATACCGTTACAATTTCACCACAACCCCGCCGACCTGCGATGCCATAAAGCCGCCAAGCCTCGTGACCTACAATTCCCTGGGCGAAAAAAAGGTCTATGACAGGCCTGTTGACAGCATTGACGACATGATCACCGACGGGAAAAAAAACCTCTATCTCCGCGATAGCCGGTCGGGCGTCGATACCATCTACCGCCTGGACCTCAACAGCATTGAGAGCAATCCGGCCGATGCCTCGTGGAGCGTCCTCCCCCCCGCGCTGATCAAATATTACGATTACTATGGTGCTCTCCACTGGGGGACAACCTATGCCGGGAATCTCACTGATATCGCAGCCAGCGAGTCGGGGGGGCTTTATGCCAGATATGCGAGAGACGGAATAGACACCCTTTACCGCTACAAGGAATACCAGGTGGGGGCGGAGACGAAGGGCCAGTGGGAGGTCCTGGACAAGGTGCCTTATAAATACTACCGCTATGAATCAGGGAAGCTCAACCTCTATGAGCCGCCGAGAACCTACGTGGGCAATGTATCCTGCCTGTCCTGCAGCGCCGATGGAACGCTCTACGGCCGTTATGCGAGGGAAGGTGTTGACACGATTTACCGCTTTTCGGGGACAAGGGATCCCGGGTACGGCAACTGGAGAAAGGTCGTGAAAGGCACGTGGGACACCATTGAGCCCCCCACCCAGGACTTTTATGCTTCCCTGACTCTTCCTCCCGGGGAATTTGATGACGGGATCGACACCGATCCCGACCCGCCCCCGAGAAACAACGTAGGCAGGACTGCCATTGACGGAGAAGGAAAGCTCAGCATGAAATTCTACGGCGATGGAGGGCCTGACGCTGTGATAAGGCTCCTGGACGATCAGAAATTCACTTACGAGAAATTTAATCCCATCCCCGTGACACGGTTCAAGTGGGAGGCCGGAGCCTATAAGAAAGAGGAGCGCTATGGCGCCACCGGCCGCTTGTATGAAAAGAAAATCAATGATCTCGGAGCCGGGGGAGTTCCCAGGAACACCGTCCAATACCGCTATGTGCACAAATCAGACTACTAAGCGGAGCAGGGGCTTTACCCTTGCAGAGATCATGGTCTGCCTGCTGCTCCTCACCATCGCAGTGATGGGCCTTGTGAGCACCCAGATATACTCGCTGAAAGCCACGGGAGGAAACAAATACCGTCACCTGGCAAGCGTGATAGCCTACCGCGTCATGAGCGAGAAGGAAAAGGCCCTCCGCACCGATTTTTCGGTATCAGCCGCCCACAGCAGGAGCGATGTGCCAGGTGAAGAGGGCTTTCAATACGAGGTCCTCGAGGAGGCGCCGGGGACCAGCATCAAAAAGGTCACTGTCAAGGTGTACTGGACAGAAGGAACGGAGCTGAAGAGCTATTCCCTCTGGACTTATCTCTATGACTATTGAAGAAGGATCATTATGAGGCTCAGCCTGGCAAGAATCCGTTTTCTGCGGGGGCTCTCGCTGGTCGAGACAACAGTTGCCGTTGCGGTGTTCATGGGCATCCTGGTTACGGTGATCCTGATTCACCACTCCAGCGCCACGGCCTTCCAGAAGACCCAGGTGGAGGGGAACACCTACCGCATGGCGATGCTTGCCGTGGAGCAGGTGAAAACGGAGCTCCATGGCTCTGTCGTTTCTGACGTGAAGTCCGATGAAATAACGTACCAGGTACCCAATGTTTCGGGCGGCCATGTGGAAGTGGACAGCTCTGGATATATTATCTACGACGCCGATGAAGCGAAGCTCACCTCGCAGGCTTCGGGAGGAAACCGCTACCTTGTGCGGATATGGAAGGGAGAGACGAAGCGCCTTGCCTGCATAGGAAATGGCGGCGCCGTCGCCTTTTCAAAGCCCGAGGAGAGGATGCTGGAAGTGGTTGTTACAGCCGCCGTCACCGGCCAGGGCACAAAGGAAAAGGAGAGCACCTACAAGGCCGCTGAAAGGTTCTTTCTCTCAAACCAGCTCCACTAGCTACAATGTCTGGATGAGCTGGAAGACGGGAAGAAATGCCGCAAGCACTATAAATCCCACGACAAACCCCATTATGAAAAGCATGCAAGGCTCGAGGACCTTGATGAAATCTTGAAGGGCAAGCTCGCTCTGGAATTCCTGGAGAGCGGCATACTGATCGAGGAGATCGCTCACCTCGCCGGTGGCTTCCCCTGCGGCAACGATGCTTATAAGCATCCGGGGGAACACGGGATGCTGCGCGAGAGCCTCTGAAAAGCTCATCCCATCTTGCGAGATATTCCTCAGCACATCGGCCAGGCCTGCGTCGAGGAGGTAGTAGCCTGTGGTGCCCATGCAGATCGTTTTCAGGGAGAGCGCGATGTTTCCCGTGCTCCTTATCAGGACAGCCAGCGTGCGGCTCAGGCGTTCAATCACTATGGTCCTGAAGTAATGGCCCATGAGGGGGGAATCATAGATGAGGCGCTGGAAGTGGATTTTTCCCAGGGGCGTCCTGAAAAAGGGCACAATCAAAAGCAGAGCGACAAGAAGGGTGGCCAGGCCTGCAAGGATCATCGAGGGGCGGGTGACGGCCATCAGAGTCCTGGTCAGCCCGGGTATCTGGGCGCCGCTCTGCAGGAACACCGCGTTGAACTGGGGCACCATGTAGAAGACCATGAAGGCCACCATTGCGAAGGAAAGAAGAAGGATGCAGCAGGGGTAGGTGAGGGCCTGGGTTATCTGGAGGCGCTTTCTCTCCTCCTTGAAAAGGAATTGAGCGAGCCTCGCGAAGGCTCCGGCGAGCTTTCCTGTTTTTTCATTGATCCGCACCACGTTGACGAAAAAGGGGGGAAAGGCCTCGGGAAGGCTTGCGAGGGCTTGTGAGAGCGATGAGCCCGAGATTATCTTCCCCTTCAGGTGAAGCACTGCCTCGTTAAGCTCAGGGTCCGAAGTGGCAGTGAGCGTCTCAAGGGCTGAGGCAATATTGATTCCCACGTCGAGCATCAAGCCGAACTGGAGGGCGAATATGCCAAGGGAGCGCGGGGTGAGCCTGCGAAGATGGTTGGGCCTTTCCACGGTTTCTCTCCGGGATCTGAACTTATTTGGGAGGTTCCTTCACCGACTCTTTCAGCACTATTACCACGTAATCACCGAGGAGCTTCGCTTCCTGGCCGGAGAGGGCAATGAAGGAGATGCCCGTAAGCCAGACCTTGTTATATGAAGAGTATTTCTTCCTTACCACCTTGCCCAGCAGAAGCAGGGAGGCAAGCTTCCCGTAGGGTCCAATCCGGATCTTGAGTTCCTCGTGCATGGGAACCTCGTTGAGTCCTGCAAGAAGCATTCCCCCCAGGCCGATATTCTGCGCGATTCCCTTCTGCCAGCTATTTTTCAGCTCGTACTGGATGGGGAGCTTCGAGCTTGCCCTCACGTCCTTTCTCTTCTGGAACGATGACCCGGCGTTGAAGCCGAACTTGTTGAGGAGGAAGGTGACCCAGGATTTTCCGATATTCTCCTCGGTCTCGCAGTATTTTACCCCGATATAGAAGACCTTGTCATCGGGCTTTTTCTTGCACCAGCGCACTTCAACGGTCACCTTGTCCACTTCGAACTTGGTGATGGTGTGAAGTCCCTGGCCTTTGAGGACCCTTATGCCGATTTTCTCCCCTCTATGCAGAGCCTTTGCTGATTCCAGCCTCATGCCGGTGACGCCGACTTCGACTATCTTGCCGGTAAGGGCGCTGTCCTCGGACTTATAGAAGGCCGCATCAATTGCGCAGCGGATCCGGGGTGACGACCTTTTCTCCTGCAGCAGGCCTTTTGAGGGAGGGATGATGACCTCGATAATCCTTGAGAAGAGCTCCATTTGGGGGTCCCCACCTTTCAATGAGAGTTGTCACAAGGCACCCTATTAACCATCTATCACCACAATATTCCTCATCATGGTATTTCCTCCTTTTAAATCGACAATTTTTATTGGAGCATCCCCCCTTGCAGGGACAGGAAGCCCGGGCGCGCCAGTTGAAGAGAGAGGAAGGCTGTGATATACTCAAGAGTAAGACTGACGACATCATCAGCATGATGGTATAAGGTGCGTCAGTACATAATCGGCAGGGAAGCAGTGTGAGGTGGTTTTCTTGAGAGACCTGGTGAGAAAAGCAGATTTCCTGTCAAAGCTCTTGCCCGTGTGCCTTGTTTTTCTCCTTCTTTTCCCCATGGGAAGGAAGACATGGGCGGTAACAGAGGGCATGGCATCCTGGACTGCCGAGTACGTGGCGTACATGAGAGCCCTTGCGGCCCTCGATCCCGATGAGAAAATAAGAAATCCTGATTCCATGGCGGGAAAGTTCATCCACCCAGATTTCTGGGCCACGGTCCCCGGTCTTTCCCTTGATTTTCCCGAAGCGAGGAGAACTATCGATGTCTGGAAGGTGGCCGTCTATTACTACGTGAATGCAAGGACGAAGCATATTGACGCCCTTCTCAGGGAGGCTGTCGCCGGGGGGGCCACTCAGGTGGTGATCCTGGGCGCCGGATATGACAGCCGGGCTTACCGTTTCCACAGTGAGATGCCCCAGGTGACCTTTTTCGAGGTTGACCTGCCGGAGACCCAGGCAGCAAAAAAGAAGAAAGTAACTGAGCTGCTGGGAGCCCCGCCTTCCTGGGTCTCCTTTGCGCCCATCGATTTCAACAAGGATACTCTGGAGAGCGTGCTGGCCAGGCAGGGCTTCAGGAAGGATGTTGTCTCTTTCTTCATATGGGAGGGAGTGAGTTTTTATATATCTGCCGAGGGTGTTGAGAGCACCCTCAGGTGTATCTCCAGAGAATCAGCCCCCGGGAGCACTCTGGTCTTTGACTACGTGCTTTCGCCGGTCATCAGAGGCGATTACCGCTATTACCGTGCACGGGCCGCCGCAGAAGTCGTCGCCGAGAAGGGTGAGCCTTTTACCTTCGGCATAGATGAAGGCCAGGCAGGGCATTACCTCAATCTCCAGGGCCTTGCCCTTGTCTATGACCTGGGCCCTCCTGAGCTGACATCACGGTATCTCAGCAGAAGCGACGGCCGTCCCGATGGCAAGATGTCGGGCTTTTTCAGGATTGCCTCCGCTGCGGTGCCAAAACCCGGCGAGCGTGGGGCTCTGATCAGCAAAGCCCTTCTTTCCCGCGGGAAAACCGCTCACCCGGAAGAGCGCCAGGCCCTTGAGCCCCCCCGGGATATAGGAGCCTTTCTTGACGAATATTGCGCCGCCCTCTCGAAGCACGATGTTTCGGCCGTCATGAGCTCTTACTCGGACAGCTACCTGGACGGCGGTGAAGACAAGCTCGCCATTCAGCTTTTCTGGGATCACAGCCTTATGAGGCCCTCATACAGGGCAATGAAAGGCGTGCGTATCTTTCTTACGAGGTGCGAGGTGAAAGGCGACAGGGCTGAAATCAATGGCTACATCAGAAGCTCCATAGGTCTTGACCCCCTCACCATTGATCCCGATGAGCCGGCGGTGATTGTCAGGGAGCAGGGCAGGTGGAAATGGTACGGCAACCAGAGGAAGGGTCCTTCTTGAAGCCCTCCCGGGCGGCCTGTCCAAATGTTAACATTTTGTTAACCCTCTTTTGCACTCTCATGATATTGAATACTGCCGCAGGGGCGGTATAATCATGGATGGGGGAACTCTCATTTCAAGGGAGGCAGACTGTGGAAATAGGAACAGGACCATCCGTTCAAGGGTTTTCTCCATTGCCGCGGAAGGCATCGGACGCTGCCGCGAAGCCTGAAGGCCAGGCTTCTGTTGAAGACAGGGTTGCTCTTGGCTCCACGCCTGACGATTGTCCCAGGGTGACGGGCACCATAGGTGCAGCCGTGGGGGCCATCACGGGCCGTGCCGCCCTGCTTCCGTCCCTTGGCGTGGCGGGCGCAACGGCTCTGGCGGCATCAGTGATTGGCCTCGGCCCCGTAGGCTTGATAGCGGCTGGCGTGGCCGGTCTCGGCCTGGGGATTTACACAGAGGCAAAGCTCAAGGCAGGCAGGGTCCTCGGGGGAATGATCGGCGGCACGATAGGCTCAGCACTGGGCCATGTCGCTCAGAAGCTCGGCTTTACGCCATCAGAAAAGCTCGCCGAGGAGACCAGGGGCTTTTCCCTGAAGTCCCTCTTCTCGAAGCTTCAGAACCCCGAATACACAAGCCACAAGCTCATTTCATCCGAGGAAGCCAATGAGATTGCCAAGAACTTGCAGCCCGGCGATCTCCTGCTGGGAAATAATGACGGCAATTTCGGCTTTGAGTTTACCCAGAAGGCCATCGGGGGAAGCGGCGCATGGACCCATATCGGCATTGTGGCCGATGACAAGACGGTGATGGAGGTCATGATACCTACGCTGAACGACAGGCCTCATGTGGTTGATGACAAGAGCCTTGCCGATGTATTCATGGCCCCCGACTCTCACGCCGGCGCAAACGCGAATAACAAGCCTTACATGGAGCGAGATCCCAGGGTTATCATACAGAGGAACCATCACGTCATCATTCTCAGGCCCAATTACAAGGACAGGGAGACCATCCTGAATGTCATCAAGACCGGCAAGCAGCACAAGAACGTGGAGTACGACAAGTTCTTCAACCTGAGCACCGATGACAAGATGTACTGCACCGAGTTCGCCTACAAAGTCCTCCACAAGGCCGCTCCCGAGATAAGCCTGGAGCCATCATCGTTCCTGGGCTACAGGTTCATCACCGGCGACGAGTTTATCGACTCTCCCGACATAAAGCCCGTGTTTTCCACGGGGAGCAACTTCTGGCATAATTACCTGAGCAAGTTTGATTAGAAAGTCTCCCAGGAGATTGCCTGAGGGAATGCCATTCCGGCCATTCCCTTTTTGATTGCCCGGAGAAAGGAACGGCGCTTCCATGCATCTTACCATAATCGACTGGACGGTGATTATCGGCTATTTCATCTTCAACCTTGCCATAGGCCTGTATTATCACAGGAAGGCCACGGGGAGCGTTGATGATTATTTTGTCTCGGGGCGCAGCGTGGCCTGGTGGCTCGCCGGCACCTCGATGGTGGCCACCACTTTCGCCGCCGACACCCCCCTGGCGGTGACAGGCCTTGTGGCCCGCAACGGCATTGCCGGCAACTGGGTGTGGTGGAGCATGGTGATGAGCGGCATGCTTACCGTTTTTTTCTATGCCAAGCTCTGGAGGCGTGCCGGCGTTCTCACCGACGTGGAGTTCGCGGAAATCCGCTACGCGGGGAAGCCGGCGGCCTTTCTGAGGGGCTTCAGGGCCTTCTACCTGGGAATAATGAATTTTATCGTGATGGGATGGGTAAACCTCGCGATGATAAAGATACTCATGCAGATAATGGCCATCGACAAGCTTCATGCCGTGATCATCTGCATCGGCATAATGGTCCTCACGGCTTCAATCTCCACTCTCTCCGGCCTCTGGGGAGTGCTGGTCATGGACCTTTTCCAGTTCTTCCTCAAGATGTCGATGGTCATTATCCTTGCCGTATTTGCCGTGGACGCCGTGGGGGGGATGGGGGGCCTCATGGAAAAGCTTCACGCCGTTGATCTGGCCAGGAATGCCACGCAGGGCGGCTCCATCACCTCGTTCATCCCCGATCTGAACTCGCCCTGGATGCCCCTTATCACTTTCCTTGTGTATGTTGCCGTGAACTGGTGGGCCACATGGTACCCCGGCTCTGAGCCGGGCGGCGGCGGCTACGTGGCGCAGCGCATTTTTTCAGCAAAGAACGAGAAACACTCCCTTCTTGCCACCCTGTGGTTCAACATAGCCCACTTCGCCCTGAGGCCCTGGCCCTGGATACTGGTGGCCCTTGTGGCGGTCGTGAAATACCAGGGCGACGCCGCCTTTGCGAAAGATCCCGAGTCAGGCTATATAAGGATCATGATAGACTGCCTCCCTGCGTATCTCAGGGGGCTGATGATTGCTGCCTTTGCAGCGGCTTACATGTCCACCATCGGCACGCAGCTTAACACCGGCGCCTCCTATTTCGTCAATGATCTCTACCGGCGCTTCATGGTCAAGGGAAGGGAGGAGCGCCATTATGTCCGTGCCTCCCAGGCCGCCACGGTGGTGATAATGATCATCTCGGCCATCATCTCCTTTTATATGGATTCAATATCGGGGGCGTGGAAATTCCTTATCGCCATCGGCGCCGGCACCGGCCTCGTCTTCATCCTCAGGTGGTTCTGGTGGCGCATCAACGCCTGGAGCGAGGTCTCGGCGATGATCACCGCCTTCATTGTCTCGACGGCGCTCCAGTTCGGCATGGGGCTCTCCGAGACCGATCCCCGTCAATATGCATACCTTGTGCTCATCACCACCGCCGCGACAACGGTGGTATGGATTTCTGTCACCTTCCTCACGAAGCCTGAGCCCGAAGAGGTCCTTCTTGCCTTTTACCGGAAGGTGAGGCCCTCGGCGGCGCTCTGGGGCCCTGTGGCGAAAAAGGCCGAAGATGTCGCTCCCCCCCATGACGAGGTCTTCAGCTTCATGGACTGGATTGCCGGCTGCCTGATGATCTACATGACCCTTTTCGGCGTGGGAAACATCATCTTCGGCAAGACTGCGCTGGGTGTTGTATTCCTTGCCATCGCGGCAGTCTCATTCTGGGTGATAATGAGGGACCTCTCCCGGAGAGGATGGGAAACCCTCGCGCAATAGAGAGCATATATCTTATGGTGAGAGAAACACAGCCTCAGGCAGCCCAGGATTCAGGCAGAAAGAATAACCAGCCCGGCGGCAGGATGGCGCTTCTTGCTCTCGCGGTGCTGGTCTTGCTTGACATCGCGGCCTTTTCCCCTGTCCTTCAAAGCGGCTTCACCAACTGGGACGATGACCGTTATGTCACCAGGAATCCAATGATCAGGGAGCTCTCCGTGCAGAGCGTGAATCGCATTTTCACCACGACAAAATATCATATGTACACCCCTCTTGTGCAGCTTTCATTTGCAGTCGAATACCGGCTCTTCGGGCTCAATCCCGTTCCTTACCATGCAGTCAATCTCGTTCTTCATATTCTGAACAGCCTTCTGGTCTTCTCACTTGTGCTGCTCATCACCGGGGACTTTACCGCAGCATTTGTCGCAGCCCTCCTTTTCTCCCTCTCTCCCCTCCGGGTGCAGTCCGTGGCCTGGATATCAGAGCGAAAAGGTCTTCTCTCAGCCCTCTTTTTTTTCTCTGCCTTTATCTCATATGTATATTATGTGAAAGAACACCGCGTTCTTTACTACCTGCTCTCTCTCTTTCTTTTTATAATGTCTCTTCTTGCAAAACCCCTGGGGGCCCTGCTTCCCTTTGCGCTTGCCCTTTATGATTATTGTATCTGCGGAAGATTCGGCATGCGCCAGTTTCTCCTGAAGCTCCCATACCTCTCAGGATTTGTCTTCGCAGGCGTGATTGCCTGGCTCCACCTGTGGAACTCCGCAGGCCTCAGTGGGCATTATCCTTATCCATTCTCTGTCTTTCAGAGCTTCTTCATCGCGTGTTATCTCTGTCTTTTCTATCTCAGGATTATCATGGTGCCTTTTCATCTTCACGAGATTTATCCGCTCTCCCCGGAAGTGTTTCAGGCGCTTCCTCTGGCGGCGTGGCTCTCCCCGCTGATTCTCCTCGTCATAGTCTTGGGCATACTTCCTTATCTGAGAAGGCTGAAGAGGCACTCACCCCTGCATTATCATCACGTGCTGTTCGGTGTCGTTTTCTTTCTTGTGAATATCTTCCCTCACCTGAGGATTCTGCCGTTAAATGCTACCTCGCTGTTGGCCCTTCGCCATGCCTATATTCCTTCTCTGGGCATTTTCCTCATCGCGGGTGTAGGTCTGTCATCACTTTATCATCTGCAGAAAACAGGCATGCGCAGGGCTCTTTTCACTTCATCCCTCGTCATAGTGATCGTTGTATTTGCCATCTCAAGCCATGTGAGGTGCGGGATTTATAAAGACGGCCTGACCCTCTGGAACCATGTGCTCGGGCACTATCCCCGCTATACGGCGGCTCTCAACAACAAGGGGATTATCTGCCATCAGGCAGGAGACTTTAAGCAGGCTCTCGAGAGCTTTGAAAAAGCGCTGGCGATTAATCCTTTTGATGTGAAGATACGGATCAATCTTGCCAATCTTTGCCGTGACATGCATGATAAAGAGGGTGAAAAGGCACATTTGGATTTCGCGCTTTACTTCATGCCCGATGATCCCCCGGCTTTCTATCACATGGGCAATATCTTCCGTGAGGAGGGCCATTATGACAGGGCTGTAGAAATGTACTCAAGAGCAGTTGAGAGGGAGCCTGGTTACATGAAGCCCTATGTCAACATGGGAAATGTATTCTATGAGCAGGGAGATTGGCCTTCGGCCATGAGAGCTTATGATAAAGCCATTTTATTGTGCGGAAGCCTGTCCGCCATTATTTCCAGGCACGAGAATATCGCTCTTCAGAACCTTGAAGCACCGCATGAGCTCTATGATTACTGCTCATTCATGAAAAAGAACGCCCTGGAAAACCAGAGGGCGGGCGCGAAAAAAGGTGCTCATCCCGTCATTTATCAGAATTGAAGGAGCAGAAGTGCCATAAGAGTTATTTTAAAGGGGCGCTGATGGTAATCATGGTCACTTTTTCATCATTGCCGACGGCGAAATGAATGCCCAGTTTCTGATAATGGAGATGGTACTTGCACGAAGTGTCGGTTGAGTCAAGGCGCTCGTAATCTTTCCCATACTGCTCGATGACTTTTCCTGCGGGACTGCCTACCTGGATACCTTTATCGGTGGCATAAGCAGTATCAAGGTATCTATCTTTGTTTACCTGTATAGATCTTATGGTACTGCCGCTTACCCTGAGAGACATTCCAAGACTCCTGTAGACATAAAGCTGGGGGCCTGCCGAAGCAGTCTTTTCACCCTGGCCCCAGATTTTCTGCGTATCCTTTAGCGGGGAATCCAGGGCTATGCTGCCAAAGCTCTTGCCGGGAATTATCTTAAAGGTTCTTGCAGGCCCGGTTGATGAGGAGCTTGATGAGGAGCTTGATGAGGAGCTTGACGGTAAGCTTGATGAGGAGCCTGACGGGGAGCTTGAAGAAGAAGCCGTGGTTTCTGTTCCCTCACCGGCCGGCCCGGCTTTTTGTGTGCATCCAGGCAGAGCGAAACTCAAGAGCAGCAGGCATAAGATGCAGATCATAAGGCAGGCGCCTGCCGAGGGTCTTGTGTTGCTGGTATTCAAGTTTTTCGCCTCCTTTTGTCATTCTATCGACATAGATGAATTTTGCCAGAGAGGGGCCTGTTCCTGCCTGTCTAGAGATTAGCAGGGCTTGCCGCGCCACAGGGAAGGTTGCTGAAAGTGGGGACGGCAGGCTTCTGGCTCCCCGATTTCCACAAATAACAGTGGTATGAGACTGCATTGTCGCATTCGTCCCAGAGCAGCTCGTCATCGACGGCCACGCGGGTTTCCCCGTTCTCGGGGTAAGGATTCTCAGGCGTCACCGCGCGGGCGGCCTTCTGAGCCGCCGTGCCTTTTGACGCCGGAGTCATATTGTACACGTACCCTTTCACGTTCGTGTAATCGGAGGGCATCCCGCCCGGGAGCGAGTACCACCCGTCCTGGCTGCTGTTCCATCCCATGTTGAGATGGAAGGTCCCGGTGGAGTCGTTATAGCCGTCGCAGACAATGCAGTGCCCTCCCGAGAAATTACCCTGGTCGTTGACCTCGCTTATGGCCATCACCACGGGGTGGCCTGTTGAAGCCTTGAGATCGTTGACGAGGTATGAGGTATCCAGGGTGTCATTTACTCCGAAGCTTATGGTTTTCGGCTCATTGTAGCCGAACCTGGTCATGGTCTTGCCCACCTGAAGCGTGTAGGCTGTTGAGTTTTTGCTCGTGTAGTTCATCTTTGCAGCCACGCCCAAGGCGAAACAGAGCTTCGCCTTGGTATCGCCGTCGGGCGTTCCATTGTTGTAGTTGAGGCCCGAGAAACTCGCCGAGGAAGCGGTTATGGCAATTTCTCTGGTTTTTGTCGTATAGTTGTCAGCGGCGGTGAAAGTGATTGCAGTGGGCACCTTCCAGTAATTGAGGACCTGGCTGTAAGCAGTCGCCACGCACCCGGTAATGCACTGGACTTCAGTTTCCGGATCCATGGGACAGAGCTTGTTGTAAGGGGACCTCTGGCCCCAGGTGGGATCGGTGAGGAGGGGGCCGTAAACTGCCCGCCCGGTTTCTGCCGCCCATTTCCCCGACAGGGAGCTTTCCCAGAGTGCCCTGTTTTTCTGGCTTAGCGACGGGGGGATCGTGGCTTTCTGCTGAAGAGCCGAGAGCCTCAATGTGATGTCGGAGCGGATCATTTTCACCAGCGCAAGTGAAGAAGCGCTGTGCGTGGAGAATGGCGAAGTAAATGAATAGGCCAGCACGGGAGGCAGCACGTCGGCGCTGCATGCAGGGACTATGACATAGCCCGCGGGGCTGAGCCGGAAAGCATAGGCGAGCGTTACTCCTCCAATCCCTGAAATGGGCTCCACTGATATGATGGCGCAGTATTTCGGTCCGTGTGAGGCCAGGAAGGTCTCCGCCACTTTCCTTGCAGTATCCCCGTCGATTCCCTGGGGTACCGAGAGAGGTCGCACGCTCCTCGCCGCCCCGGTGGAAAAGCTCCAGACCGGTCCGGGCACAAGCGTTCCATCGGCCTGTACCGCTTCAACCTGCCAGTTATATGCCTGGTCCTGCTCCAGCCAATCGTCTATGGCGGTTTCCATGGTGATGTCCTGAGTGGCTTCCTGTCCTTCGCTCACCATTACCTGCTCGCGGTCATCACTGTATTCCCTGCATGTCGCCTCTATAGTCTGCTGTCCCGCGGGAACCCCTGTGAGGGTATAGTTCCCCTGGGCATCCGTGGTGGTCTTCAGGGTGCCTATGGAGACGCTCGCGTTACTGAGGGGTTCGAGGGAGTCGCAGTCAACGACTGCGCCCTTGACGACGTTTCCTCCCGCCGTGCCTTCTCCCGAACCCGACCATGAAAGGGGCGCTACGCTGTTCTGGCCGCCGCTGCAGCAACCGGAATTCAGGCACAGGGCGCACAGAAGCATTATAGTCACGAACATGGAAGCTTTTACTGCGTTGATTTTCTTTGTGGGCATGGAACCAAGCTCCTTTTTGATGATATGCAAGACAAGTACATAGACCAGACGGCAAGCCATGAGGCAGAAATCATCTCACCGCCATACCCGGAATAAGTATTAGTGCGCTATTATGCTCCTCTTTTCCTTCCTCCTTTCCTGGAAAGCGATTCTGATGTCAATAAGACCGGCTCCTCCTCAATTTCTCCCTGCTCCCCGGTTTTATTATAAGGTTTCACTGTGAAGGCACGGTGAAGTCTCCGTGAAGACTTGATGAAGAAGGAGCTGAAGGTAAGGAGGATTATTGAGAGAAATATTACGGAACAAGGGAAATACTGCGCTCCGGGTCTCACCGCCGGTGGGCAGGCCCGATTCAGGCTGAAGGACGGGTTAGAGAAAAAATGTTTCTATTGAAGGCGCCGGCCGGAACTGTGGAAAACGGGGAGCTTTACGGCCACACGGTATTTAACGGAAAAATGATTGTCTGGAAACAATTCTGGTGGCATTTCCTCACCATGCGCGGCTGGAAGGACATCACGCCTCCATGGTGGGGCAGAAGCCATGCGAAGCTGGGTACCGTGAGAAAAGTGCTTCATATTTACCATGGCACCCTTTATGACATGCTCTTTCTTACGCCGGTGCTGCGGGCGTATGCGAATCAACATCCCGTTGTGATGCAGGTGGTGGATACAAGTAAAAAAGGAGCAGGGCTTCTTGAAGCCAACCCCTGGATATCGAAAATCACCGTGCAGAAGAACAAGGCAGGCTATCGTTTTGTGGACGAGTTCGACGACGTGCTGAAATATGACGGCATCGAGTCAGTATACCGCGGGAGCGAGCTCAATAATATCTACGATCTCATGGCGGGATGGGCAGGGATCGAGCTGGATGATCACGAGAAAAGGCCTGAAATCTTTCTCCGCTTGAATGAATCAAGATCTGCCGATGAGCTTCTCTTGTCGTGGGGTTTCAGAAAAAATGAACAGTATATAGTTATTGAGTATGATACCACCCCGAAAATCCGCACCTTTCCGCCCGAAACTCTGTTTGACCTTGCAAAGAGACTGGCAGGTGAAGGGCATAAGGTCATTCTATTCGGCTACACCGGCCTGGGCCGGAGGGGGGCAGTGAAGTGCGGCAGGTGCGGCAGAAGGAGCTTTATAGACCTCCCTGAAGGAATCAGCAGTGCCATCGTCAAGTGCAGATGCGGAATGCCCTGCAAGGGGCGGAGAGCCGAAAGCGGCTTTCCCGGCCTCTTCTTCATAGATAATGAAAAGGTGGGAGGGAGGACTGTTGCCTCGATCATCTCCCGGGCAGAAGCCTTCATAGGCCCTGATTCCTGGGGGCTCCACGTGGCGGCAGGCTTTGACAGGCCTTCCCTGGGGGTATTCTTCTCAACCGATGGCGATCTCAGTACGAGATATTATAAGAAAACCAGGTGCATGCAGATAGATGCACCCTGCGGGCCGTGCTTTCAGCATGGAGTGGATATATGCAGAAAACGTAACCAGGAAGGCTATTCTCTCTGCGCGGACAAGGTGACTGCCGATGAGCTTTACGGCGAGTTCATCAAGGTCATGGAGGGAGACTTCCAGAAAGGCACCACGCCTTTCAAGCCCTTGGCAAGCCGGGACTGCCCGGTGTGCGGGGGGACCGGGAGGAGATTCATCTCAAGGAAAAAATGGCTCTGCTATTACGAATGCCTTAACTGCACGGTGATTTACACCGATGGTGAGGCAGAGGAGCCTCTCTATACTCTGGGCTATTTTGACAAATACCATGAAAGGATCAACGAGAGCGGGCAGCGGTACGTGGCCAGGATTCTCCACAGGAATTTTTTCAAGGCCGGCGCCCTTGCGCTCGACGTGGGCTGCGGCACGGCTCATACGCTTGATGAGCTTCGGCGCCAGGGGTGGGGAGTCGAAGGGATCGATCCCTCCCGGGCCGCCATAGAGGAGAGTGAAAAGAGATACCCCCGCCTCGCGGGAAAACTCCACCGGCAGCCCTTTGAGCACTTTGAAGCCGATAAGGAATTCACCCTCGTATGGATGAACAAGGTTTTCGAGCGTTTCCACGAGCCCCGGGAAATTTTCAGCCAGGTTCACGCTCTTCTCGGGGAGGCAGGGGTATTCTCGCTGCAGTCTTACGATGGCGACGTGTGGAGAAAGAACAATTTATCGACCCACTGGGACGGCGTGAATACTTCCTATGCGGGCGAGCATTCGATAATCCCCAATGAGCGCTCTCTGAAGCAGCTCGCCGAAGACTGCGGCTTCGAGTTTATCGGGAGAGAAAAGCAGTATGACCCGGACTGCCTTTTTGCAAGCTTCAGGAAATGCGCACCAAATGTTAACTTTTCATGGAAAATGAGCTTAATCTCGCCTCTCAGTTAACAAAAGGTTAATTGACTTCAGCTTTTTCCTGCCCTATAATGAAAAGAGAGAATGGAGGGGAAAATACATTCTCCGGAGGTGACATATGGCTGAAGAAGAGGGTGGAAAAGAGATAGAGCAGATCATCAAGATGGAGATGGAGGCCCGGAAAGTCCGCTTTGAAGGGTTGCAGGGGATCAACAAGGCGAACAAGGAAGGCTTTGCGGTGGCCAACGAGTCGGCCCAGAAGGCAAGCGAATCAAGGACCGCAGCGGCTTTCAAGCGCTCGGCGAGCGACGGGGTCGATCTCTCAAAGGAGACGCAAAAGAGCATGGGGGGCTAAAAGCACTGCCTCAGCGAAAAGGATTCTCAAGGGACGGGTTTCACCGTCCCTTTGCCTTTTCAAGCTCCTTTGCCTTGTCGGGCAGTTGGGGGTCATAATAGACCAGGACCTTGTCGCCCGATGCGGGCCGCCACGAGGAAGGCGTATATTTCGTCGAGGGTGACGTGATGAAAAACCTGTTCTGCGTCCCTCCCGAGCCCGCCTCCTGGAGCAGGAGGCTGTTTTTGTTTATGACACCCATAATCTGCCCTTCAAAGGCAACGAGTGCCCCCTTCTTCACCGGCTTCCTGTTGAAAGGCTCCAGGGTGGGGTAGGGAACGGTGCCGGGCTTCCTTGAAAGCCTTGGAATGGTGACGGAGACCACAGGGGTGGCATTGAAAGTCACCTTCAGGGGGCTCAGGATTATCGGCGTAGGGAACGACACGGGGGTGCCCGCCTTGAAATCAAGGGCCACGAATTTTCCTTGGCCGGCCTTTGCCGTTTCCTCCCATTCGGCGGCGAATCGTCCCCTCTCGGTATCGCAGTATATGGTGTTGATGAGCACTTTCTTCTCCCTGGCATCCTCGCAGACCTGGGGGATGCTGATGAAGGGATCCTGCTGCACGCTCTCGTTCCCTGCGACAAAGATGGTGCGCAGCGTTTCTTTCCTGGTGCTCCACGAGAGCTCGGTAATCGAATAATGGAGCACCCTCGCCACGTACTCGGCACCGCCGTTGCAGCGCAGGTTGGCGAGCTTGTCATAAATGGTGTCCAGATCGGTGGTGAAATCAGATTCAAGCCTTACCCAGCCGGAATCGGAGCCGTATGAGGGTGTCCCGTAAGAGAGGAGCGCTATGCGGAGCGTAGGCTTCTGCTTGAGGCCCTTTATCTCCCTGGCGATGTCCATGAGCTTCTGCTTGGCCTGGGCAATGAGCATCTCCATGCTGCTGCTCGTGTCGAGGCAGAATACCAGATCCACGTGCTTTGCCCCGGTCTTGAAGGTCTGCTCGGTGACGGTGGAAATGACGGCGCCTCCAAAGGTGGTGGGCTTCGGTGAGGGTCTTATCGCCACGATACTGGGGGATTTCGTGGGCTTCGTGAGGCCTCCCGGAGAAGGCGTCGGTGGGGCGATCGCAATGCTTGCCGGTGAAGGCGAGGGCCTGACGAGAACGCTGTATCCCTCGTAGGCAGGTCCCCCTCCGCCAGGAGCGCCGGCCGGCTTCTTTACGCAGCCCGCCGGGAGAAGGAGGAGGCTTGAAATCAGAATTATCAGCGAAAAATGGATTTTTTTCAGCAAGGCCTTGTCCATGGAAGTCCCCCCCGCGTCTGACTAATGATCATTACTTGCTAGTTTCTCGTGAGCCTCTTGTACTTGATCCGGTGATGCTCCGCCGCAGCGGCCCCAAGGCGGGCAATCTTTTTTTCCTCGTAATCGGAAAAGTTGCCGTCAAACCAGTAGGCCTGGCTGTCGCCCTCGAAGGCCAGGATATGGGTGGCCACCCTGTCCAGGAACCAGCGGTCATGGCTTATCACGACGGCGCATCCGGCGAAGTTTTCCAGGGCCTCCTCAAGGGCTCTCAGAGTGTTCACATCCAGGTCATTAGTGGGCTCATCGAGGAGGATGACGTTGGCGCCCGATTTCAGGAGCCGCGCAAGGTGCACCCTGTTGCGCTCTCCGCCTGAGAGCATGCCCACCTTTTTCTGCTGGTCCTGGCCTGTGAAGTTGAAACGCGCCACATAGGCCCTTGAATTCACCTGCTGTTTCCCCAGGTCAATCAATTCTTTTCCGTCAGAGATGCATTCCCATATGGTCTTGTCCGGCTCGAGCTCATCGCGGGTCTGGTCAACATAGGCAAGCTTTACCGTCTCACCGATCCTTATGGTTCCCGAGTCAGGCTTTTCGATGCCCATGAACATCTTGAAGAGAGTCGTTTTCCCCGCGCCGTTGACTCCAATTATTCCTATGATACCCCCGGGGGGAAGGGAAAAGGTCACATGCTCCATGAGGAGCCTTTCATCAAAGCCCTTGCTCACGTCGCTGCACTCAATCACCACGTTGCCGAGGCGGGGACCGTTGGGGATAAAGATCTCCAGGTCCCGGCTTCGCTTTTCACTGTCCTCTCCCAGCAGCTTTTCATAGGCGCTGATACGGGCCCTCGATTTTGCCTGCCGGGCCCTGGGGGACATCCTGATCCACTCAAGCTCTCTCTGGAGGGTCTTTTTCCGGTCGCTCTCCGCCTTGTCCTCAACACGAAGGCGGTTCTCCTTCTGCTCAAGCCACGAGGAGTAATTCCCTTTCCATGGGATACCGTGACCCCTGTCGAGCTCCAGGATCCATCCCGCCACGTTGTCCAGGAAATAGCGGTCATGGGTGACGGCAATGATGGTGCCCTCGTATTCCTGCAGGTGGCGCTCAAGCCAGCCCACTGACTCGGCGTCAAGGTGGTTTGTAGGCTCGTCAAGAAGCAGAATGTCGGGTTTTGTGAGCAGGAGCCTGCAGAGGGCCACGCGCCTGCGCTCTCCGCCCGAGAGGACTTTTACGGGTGTGTCGCCGGGGGGGCAGCCCAGGGCATCCATGGCCTGCTCCAGGCGAGAATCCAGGTTCCACCCGTCGAGGGCTTCTATTTTCTCCTGGAGCTGGCCCTGCTTTTCAATGAGGCTGTTCATCTCGTCGTCACTTATGTCTTCGCCCAGGCGATCACTTATCCGCTCATACTCTTTCACGGCATCGGCAGTTTCCTTGAGGCCCTCCTCGACGACCTGGCGGATAGTGAGGGAGTCGTCAAGCCCGGGCTCCTGGGGGAGGAATCCCACCGAATATCCCGGCGAAAAGGTCACTTCGCCGTTATACTCGGTATCGACGCCGGCGATGATTCGCAGCAGGGTGCTCTTGCCGGCCCCGTTGAGGCCCAGCACCCCTATCTTGGCGCCGTAGAAAAAGGAAAGAGAAATGTCCCTTATGACGGGCTTCTTGTCGTAGAACTTGTTCACTCTCACCATTGAGAATATGACTTTATAGGGCTCGTTGCTCATTAGTCGTGCTCCTTCCTCGAAAAGGCCTGCTCCATAAGAGATTCTTTGCCCTTTCCCTCTCTCCTCCAGGGCATCTGCCGGTAATGTGGGGACTAGTACTTGTTGACGAAGACCAGCGTGGTGCTGTCCGAGACCACGTCGTTCTTCCCCTCGAGCATCCCTGTGAAGTAAATGACAAGCGAGGTAAAGACAAGCCCTGCGCCAAGGCCCAGAAGAACCCAGGCCGATCCCACGATGTCGGCAATCCATCCCCCCGCGAAGATGGAAAGGGGAATGGTGCCGAAAGCCACCGTGAGGATAATGCCGAAGATCCTGCCCAGGATGTTTTCGGGGAAGCTTGACTGGATATAGGACACGATACGGACCTCGGTGATGGTGCCGCAGAAGCCGATGGCGGCCATTGCGAGGAAAGAGAGGGAGAGAAACCTGCTCACGCCGACGGTGAGCACCGCGAGGGCAATTGCAATATTTGAATAGTAAAGAAAGAATTTCAAGTGCCTGAACCGGTTGAAAGAATTTATCATGATTGATGCAAGGAGCTTTCCTGCCGTGAGGGTCATGATGAAAGCCCCGAAGATCTGAGTCTTGTTGAAGAAGGTGAGATCCAGGAACTTCCGCTCGGAGATCTCAGGAAGAAGTATGGGAAGGGGATAGTAAGTGAAATTGACGGCGATGCAGCAGAGCAGAATGGCCTTGAGGGGCGAGTTCTGCCATATGAGCTTGATACCTTCCTTTACGTCCTCCATGAGGTTATCAGAGGATTCGCATTTTTCCTTCTCCTGACTCACTCTCATGAGCATGATGCAGAAGGCCGAGATGAAAAAGGTGATGCCGTCGGCGATGAAGGCGGTCCAGGCGCCCCACTGCGTGATAAGGAGAGCGCCAAGAGCCGGGCCTATGATGCCGCCAATCTGTATGGTTGTTCTTGCTACGGCGTTGGCGCTGTTGAGATCCTCGCGCTTCACGAAGTCCGGTATGATGGCCATCTCGGCAGGCTGGAAAAATGCCGTGCCAAGGGAGATGAGGACCGCCACGAGGTAGAGGTGCCAGGCCTGGAGGCAGTGAAAATATATGCAGAGAGGGATGATGAAGCAGCCAAGGCCCCTGAGCACGTCGGTGAGGATCATGATCCGCACCTTGCCGACGCGGTCGGTGATGGCTCCCGCCCACAGGCCCACGATGAGGCCCGGGAGGGCCTGGCAGATCCCCGTGATTGCCATCGTCGTGTTCTTTCCCGTGAGCTCCCTTACCAGGAGCAGGAGGGCCACGTAGCTTATGAAGGAGCCGATGCGCGACGTGAGCTGCCCCACCCAGAAGATGAAGAGGGTCCTGTTTCTGAACAGTATCCAGTTTTTCACGAGAGGCACTATATTTCCCATGACGAACCTATTATAGTAAAATAAAAAATTTTGTAAAGAGCCTTGAGCACCATCACATGTTAAAAGAATGTTAAATCACGCGCAGATGATGGTGTTTAAAAAACACAATATGGAGCGTAAAGATGGCTTTCTTTTTTAAGCCTTACCGGGCTGATACCATCGGCCTTATCACTACTTACCGCTGCCCGTTTTCCTGCCGGCACTGCCTTTATTGCTCGTCACCCCAGAGAGAAGATGAGATCAGCAATGAAGCCCTTTCCACTATAATATCAGAGGCATCCCTTGCCCTGGGAGAGGCGGGGGTGCACATCGGGGGCGGTGAGCCCCTTCTGAATGAGCATATGGTTGAATATGCCGTGAAAGCTCTCAACAAGACAAGGCTTGTCCTCGAGTATCTCGAGACCAATGGCTTCCCGTTGAGGATTGACACCGAAGGAAGGCTTCAAAGGCTTAAGGCCATGGGCATCCCCATGCTGCTGCTGAGCATAAGCCCCTTTCACAATGAGTTTATAAGCGCTCACGAGGTGGAGAGGATCTTTCACTCCATCATCAAGGTTTTCGGATACGAGGGGATTTTCCCCTGGCATCCCGGCTATTTCCCGTTCCTCCGGCGTGTCGATCCAGAACGCCCCGTGCCGCTTGAGGAGTACTTCGGCGCCTTTTCGCCGCAGGAGATCCGCCTGCAGCTTGAGTCCCTCATTTACCTTCATCCTTCAGGGAGGGCAGCCTACTTTTTTGCCCGGTACCTGCCCACTTTCAGGGCGGAGCATTTTTTCCGGCATCCCTGCGGCGAAGCCCTCAAGTCGCCAGTCCATGTGCATGTGGATTACAGGGGGGCCTACCTCCCGGGATTCTGTGCGGGGCTTTCCCTTGGAGAGGGTGCTGCCTTCCAGCTTGAAAAGCTTTACGGTGAAGGCATCGACCTTGCTCTCTACCCGGTGCTGGAGCTTATTGTGAGGGAGGGGCTTGAGGGGCTTTACCGTCATGGGCTCTCACAGGGGTATGAGCCCATAGCGGGCGGATATGTCTCGGCATGCCACCTCTGTATTGACCTGAGAATCCACCTGTATAACGGGGGATACCGGGGCGCCGAGCTCTATCCCCGTTTTTTTTATGATGAGTTAAGCCATCAAAGCCTGGCCGCCCGCATTGGGAAAGCTTCCGAAAGCCTGTCCTGAATCAATCGGCATACACAATGTCAATGTGAAGCTCCACGTCGGGGTGGAGGCTCTGCCTTACAGGGCATGCCTTTGCCGTCTGCTCCAGCTTTGTACGCGCTGCAGGCGAAAGGGCTGATCCGCGGGGGATTGTCACCGTGGCATGGAGAGAGCCTATACGCCTTACGGGCGCTGCAGCCATCTCCTTTTTCACATGGACCTTCGCTCCCCTTATGTCCAGGCTGTTGCGCTGGGCAACAAGGCCCATAATGGTGAGGATGCATGAGCCAAGGGCAGTGCCTACCAGATCGGTGGGAGAGAAGAGCTCTCCCTTGCCTCCATTGTCCACCGGGGCGTCGGTCATAAAAGATGACCCTGAAGGAAGATGGACGGCCCTGCAGTGAAGGTCGCCCTCGTAAAAGATATCCACCTCGACGGCCATGAGCTCCTCCCCTATGACTTGGAATTGACAATCTCCAGCTGCCTGTCCTGGATCTGGTCCAGCGTGACCATGGCTTTTTCGGCCATTTTGAAGCCTTCGGCGACATCCTTGAGGTCATTGGACTTGAGGTAGTTCCCTATCCTCGCGACGCCTTCATTGAAGTTCCTGAACTCCTGGTGCTGCTTGTCAGCAAGCTCCTTTTCCTCGCCTTCAAGCTTCCCCACGAGGTGCTTGCCGGCCTCGGTGTCCCAGAGGGCCACACCGATTGAGGCGATATTCTGAATCTTGGCATGGGTTTTCTTGAATTCCTCGAGAGGAATGGTGCCTGACTGTATCTTCTCGCAGATGTCCCTCAGCACATTGAGGGTCTTTGCCTCTTCAATGGGGATTTTTCCCATTTTCCCCGGGGTGCGGACCTCGCCCGCCACGGCATTGATGGCGAGGGCGTCATCATCGAGAGGAAGCTTCTTGCCGCACTCCTCGCACATTGTGTGGTCCTGGGGATTCTTGTGGCCGCAGGCCTTGCACGTAATTTCCCTGATATTCTTTATCTTGTCCCAGAAGGAGCCCTGTTCCTCTTCCGCCATAGTGCCACCTCTCTCTTTGAAAAATCTGGCAATCCTGTAATTCCCCGGGAGTCGCAGGACTGCTCATATAAAAAACAAACCCCGGGGTACCCGGGGTTTGTATTCAGCACCTGAGGGAGTATTTCCTTTAAAGTCCTCCTCCACCGCCCTTGAGCATGTCGGTGAGGCCCGAGAGCATCCCTGAGCCGCCGCCCTGTCCGCCGCCGCCCATCATGTTCTTCAGTTTCTCTATCGGTTTCATAAGCATCTCGCCGATACCTTTAAGCATCTCCATGGGGCCGCCGCCGCCGCCACCGCCGCCAATTCCGCCTATTGATCCCATGATAATTGACCTCCTTGTAGTCATTCTGCTTTACTTTCATTATCACATGGATTTCTCTCCCGGTAAAGACCTCTTTATTGCTATTTTGTAAAAATAAGCACTTTTTTGTAAACTTTTTATTCCAGCATGTTCACATGGGGACCCTGGCGGCCCACCTGACGCTTTCCTCGGTGAAATGCAGGCTCTTTACGGCGGTCTTGAGAGCCCTCTGGTTGTCATGGGAAATATCTCCCACGAGGTAGGTGATATCCCTTTCTGCCAGTGAGCGCTCGCCTTCCCGCATGATTCTCTGGGTGGCCCTCTTTCCCCAGTAGGCGGGGTCGATGGCCAGGTCGTAGATATAGCCTATCCGGTCTCCCGTCATTGAGTCGCAGGCATTCAGCTTGTACATCAGATAGCCTATGGGCTTTTCCGCGGCCCTGTCCTCTATGATGAAGGCGGTAAAGAGGTCATTCTCATCGAGTTTCAGCTCCATGTAAGCCTTCATGTAGCGGACCATGATCTCGCCGCGGGGCATGTCCCGGCCGGGGGGAATTGTGAAGGAGCCGCAGCTCTGGTTGAGAAGTATGACGAACATAAGGTCGCCCTGCACGGCCTTTCGTACCACGAAGGGGTCGGGATCGGGCACCGTGATGACAAGGCGCTCCGCTTTCTTGATGATCCGGTGCATTTCCATCCTGAAGCCCATGGACTCGAAGAGCTCCAGGCCTTTCCTGTCGGCAGGGGCAACCTCAACGATGGCATAGGGAACACCCCGCTCTTTTATCACCTCCAGGGCCCTGCCGTAGAGAAGCTCCATCATATCACGGCCTCTTCCGGCATCAGAGAAGGCATAATCGTAGAGCAGGGCCTGCCGCTCTCCTGTGATTGTCTCAACAAGGTTCAGCAGCACCATGAGATAGCCTGCGGGCTCTCCCCCTGAAATGGCCATGAAGACCCTGAGATCGGGATCATTGCCAAGGAAATGTCCCCGCTCCCTCATCATTCTCACCGCATAAGCCCTGTGCTCCTCTTCGGCATGGGCCCTTACCGGTGAGGGGAAGTACTCCTTTCTGCAGTAAAGGGAGATGATTGCTTCCAGGTCGCCTGCAACGGCATCCCTTACGGTGATCTCTTCCCTGTGGTCGGCCATTTGTGCAATGCTCCTTCCCTGTGACCGCTGTGGCGCAGAGGGCCGGTCATCTCTTGACAAGGTTTCTTTCCTGGCCGATTCTTTCCCTTTTTCACCCTTGAGGGAGAATATCCCTGAAGGTCTTTCAAGGTTTTTCTCAAATCTATAGCATAAGACAATGGAGCAGCAAGGAGGAACCATGGGGAGTCCCCTGAAAATCGGGTTATGCCAGATCAGGATAGCCGGCGAAAAGCAGGCAAATATCAGCAAGGCCATTCATATGGTGAGGGAGGCCGCAGAAGAGGGATGCTCCCTGGTGGTGCTTCCCGAGCTGTTCAACTGTCCCCTCGAGCCCGAGCTTTTCCACTCTTTTGCCGAGAGCTACCCCGGCGGTGAGACGCTGGAAGCGCTCTCCGGCGCCGCTTCAGATGAAAGGGTAGTCCTTGTGGGAGGGTCCATCCCCGAGACAGACGGCAAAGGGAGCCTCTATAACGCCAGTTTCATCTTTGACGAGAGGGGAATGCTCCTTGGGAGGCACAGGAAGGTCCACCTCTTTGACGTGGACATAAAAGGGGGCATCACCTTCAAGGAATCAGACACCATCAGCGCGGGAAATGAGATCACCGTGGTGCGCACCGATTTCGCCACCCTCGGCGTGGCCATATGCTATGATGTGCGCTTTCCCGAGTTTTCGAGAGCGATGGTGATGAGAGGCGCCGAGATCCTTGTCTTCCCTGCAGCCTTCAACAGCACTACGGGGCCTGCCCACTGGGAGATCCTTATGAGGGCGAGGGCCGTGGACAACCAGGTCTATGTGCTGGCTGCCTCTCCCGCGGCAGGAGGAAAGTCATCCTATAAGTATTACGGCCACTCAATGGCCGTTGACCCCTGGGGATCGGTCCTCACGGAGGCAGGGGCGGAAGAGACTCTCGTGATCTGTGAGATAGATATTGAGCGCGTTTACAAGGTGAGACGGGAGCTTCCCCTTCTCCGCCATATGCGCAGGAAGATCTACGAGGGGGCCTCGGATGCCAGCGAGCAGCGCCGCTTTTACTGAGGGCTAAAGGGAGGCGAGGCAGCAGTCAAGTGATTCAATGAAGCGGTCCATCTCCTCGAGCGTATTGTAGAAATGGGGCGAGACTCGAAGCAGGCCCTCGCGGAGTGCAATGTACACTTTGTGTTTTGTGAGCTCCTGGAAAATGTGCTCAGGTTTTTCGACGCGGAAAGTGACTATACCGGCTCTCCTGTGAAGTTCCTCCGGGGTGATGACCTCAATGCCCCGCTCCTTGAGGCCGGAAATGAGCCTCCCCGTGTTTTCAAGAATCCTCTTCTCCCTCAGCTCTTCTCCCACGCTGTTCAGAAGCTCCACGGATCGGAGCAGGCCCAGGGCGCCGATGAAATTCTGCGTTCCCCCCTCGTAGCGCCGGGCCGAGGGAAGCCACTTGAGCTGGTAGCCGAAAAAGTCCCATGAGTTCTCAACGGCAAGCCACCCGGCAAAAACAGGATCAAGCCCCTCGAGAAGGGGGGCGCTCATGTAAATGAATCCCGTCCCCATAGGGCCCATAAGCCACTTCTGGCCGCCGCAGGAAATGAAGTCAATGTGCATCTTCTCCACATTTATCGGCACGGCACCGGCGCTCTGAATGGCATCCACGCAGAAGACGATGCCCCTCTCCCTCAGGAGCCTGCCCATGGCGGCAAGGTCGTGCCTGAAGCCAGTGAGGAATTCCACATGGCTTACTGAAAGGAGGCGCGTGCGGGGAGTGAGTGCCCTTTCCACCTCCTCGATGGTGAAGCAGTTCCCTTTTTCCCTTGCAAAGTCAATTTCAATACCCCGGCGCTTCAGGTTAAGAAAGGGATAGATATTGGCGGGAAATTCCCTTTCAAAGAGGAGGACCCTGTCACCGGCTTTGAGAGGGAGGCTCTCTGCCAGTATGTTAAGGCCTTCCGAGGTATTTTTCACAAGGGCAACCAGGTCGGGAGGCGCCCCGATGAGCTGCGCTATCTGCAAGCGTGCTGCTTCCACCTTTTCCATCAGTGACGGGTAAAGGTCCACGTTGTCGCTGAAGGTCCGCGCCCTGATAAAATTCTTCATTTCCTTCGCCACTCTTGTGGAATAGGGGGAAACGGCGGCATGGTTGAGATAGAGGCTTTTCCCTGCCACGGGGAAAAGCTTCCTGATCCTGCTGATGAGGGCGATTTCATTGACGGCCATGGTGAGTGCTCCCTGGAAATCCTGATCTAGATTATAGCATACCTTGAAGGTGATAAGAAGGCGACAGAGAAAATTAAATGCCATATGGAACAGTTAAGAATTCTCATCATAGACAATGAAGAGAATATCATAAGGTCCCTGCGGGATATCCTGACAAAGGAAGGCTATTCCGTCGAATCGGCAACACACGGCACCGAGGGCATCGGCAAGGCAGCTGAGCATCCCTATGATGTGGTCTTTCTGGACCTGAAGCTCCCTGACATGAGCGGTGTTGACGTGCTGAGAAGACTCAATGAGATTAACGGATCCCTCTATGTGATTATCCTTACAGGCTACGCCACCATGGATTCGGCAACGGCCACCATAGGCCTGGGCGCCTATGATTATATCCTCAAGCCGGTTGAGCCCGACCATGTGAGGGTCGTGGTAAGGAGTGTGCTGAAACGGAAAGATATAGAGAAGAGAATTATTGAAAAAAGCAAGAAGCCCGGCGTTCTTTTCGTTGAGCCCTGCGAGAGCGCCTTCGGCCAGATAAAGGATCTTCTTGCCGGGGAAGGCATCCAGGCAACAATCGCCTGCTCCTCCGATGAAGCCATCCAGGTCCTCCAGAAGGAATCCTGGATTACCACGATTGTATATGACATCGACCTCAACAAGACCGATGCCACTGAGTTTCTCATCAGCCTGAAAGCTCTCAACCCCGCTTATACCTTTATCCCCATCACTTCTAAGCCGGTGGTGAAAGAGGCAATCAGGCTTATGAAGGAGGGGGCCTGTGATTACCTTATCAAGCCCGCGAACCCGGAAGACATTTATGACGTCCTTATAAGGGCATGGCGGAGCCAGAACCTGAACTTCAAGAACAGGCAGCTCATTTATGAGCTGCAGAAGCTCTATGAGGACCTTGAAATATCCTCAGAGTACATGGAAAATATCATCCACTCGGTGAATGACATCCTTATTGTGACCGACAACGAGGGAAAGATAACCATGGTGAGCAGCGCCACCTGGAGCCTGCTGGGCTATAAGGAGGATGATCTCAAGAGAGAGCATATCAGCAGGGTCATCGGCGGGGATTTCGGCGATTTCTTAAGCGTAAGAGACGAGATGAAGAGGGCAGGCTCCATAAAGAATATCGAGAAAAGCCTCATTACAAGATACGGGGAAAGGATCCCCGTCATCTTCTCGGGCTCTGTCATAAAGACGAGTTATGGAAGGATCTACGGGATGATCTTCGTGGCCGTCGATATAAGCGAGAGAAAAAAAGTGGAGGAGACCCTGCGCAAGGCCAAGGAGGATGCTGAGCTCGCGAGCCGGGCAAAAAGCCAGTTCCTGGCCAACATGTCCCACGAGATAAGGACACCTCTCAATGCCGTGATAGGCTTTGCCTCCCTTCTCAAGGAGACTGTCCTCGATACCGCCCAGGTCGATTATGTGAATACCATCAAGAAGAGCAGCGAGGTGCTCCTCTCCCTTATCAATGACATCCTGGACGTCTCCAAGATAGAGGCCCGGGAGATTCACCTTGAGCATATTGATTTCAACCTGGAGCTTGTCGTGGAGAATGTCCTGAAGATAATAAGGCCCAGGATAAAGAGCAGCATCATAGAAATCTTCTATGTCTATGACGACGAGGCACCGCGCTTTTTCGTAGGCGATCCCACAAGGATATACCAGATTCTTTTCAACCTGCTGAGCAACTCCCTCAAGTTCACTGAGCGGGGTGAAATATCGGTGAGGATTGCCGTGGAGCCCCAGCAGCCCATGCAGGGAGAGAAGAAAAGGGCCATGGTAAAGGTGTCAGTCCATGACACGGGAATCGGGATTCCTCCCGACAAGATGGACCGGATCTTCGATCTCTTTGTGCAGGTTGACAGCTCAACGACAAGAAAGTACGGCGGAACGGGCCTTGGCTTGGCTATTACCAAGGCTTTTATCGAGATGATGGGGGGCCATATCGAGGTGCGCTCCACTGTGGGCGAAGGCAGCGAGTTCGTCTTCACGCTCGACCTGGAGCTTTCCTCTTCAGCGTCAATAAAGAACCTTGCCGCTGACCTGATATCCTTTCTCAAAGGGCATAAAGTGGCGGTCCTGGACGATTATGCGAATGCCCGCAAAGTGATCGTTGACCTCTGCAGGAGCTTTCAGATGGAAGTGCTTCTCTCCTCATCGTCCCCCCATGAGGTTCTCGGCTGGCTTGAGATGACGGAGGTGCTCCCCGAGGTGGTCATTACCGACATCATGATGCCGGAGATGAACGGTTTCGAGTTTGCCAGGAAAGTAAGGGAGCTGCCGGCGCTCAGCCAGATCAGGCTTGTTGCCCTCTCTGCGGAAACAGTCATTGACAAGGCGGCAATGGAGGATTTTGATGCGAGCCTTGCAAAGCCTGTGCTCAGGCTGGAGCTTGCGAGAGCTCTGAAAAGAGTGCTGGCCTCGCCACTCTTGGAAGTGGCGCTGCCAAGAGCGGAGAAACCTGCTCAGGCTTCGAGCGGCCTCAGGTTCCTCATCGCCGAGGATAATGCCGTAAGCCGCAAATTCGTCACCCTTGCCCTGAAAAAGCTTGGATGTGCCTTTGACGCCGTGGAAAACGGCCGGGAGGTCGTTGACAAACTCAGGGAAGGTACCTATGACCTGATCCTTATGGACGTGCAGATGCCGGTGATGAGCGGTATTGAGGCGACAGAGATGATCCGCAGGGAACTGCACAGCGATATTCCCATCATCGCCCTCACGGCATCGGCGATGATAGAGGATGAAAAGCGCTGTATCGAGGCGGGGATGAACGATTTCCTCTCAAAGCCTGTCGATATAGAGAAATTGCGGGCCATGATGGAAAAGTGGCTGAAAATGATCTCCACCGGCTCTTCTTAGTCTTCCCAGCTGCTTGCCCTTTCCACGGCCTTCTTCCAGCCTTTGTAGAGCCTCTCGCGCATATCAGGCTCCATGGCGGGCTCAAAGCGCCTGTCAAGCTTCCAGTGCGCCGCGAGCTCTTCGCGGTTTTTCCAGAGCCCTACTGCGAGGCCTGCAAGGTACGCCGCGCCAAGCGCCGTTGTCTCCGTGAGCCTGGGGCGCTCAACGGGAACTCCGAGGATGTCGGACTGGAACTGCATGAGCAGGTTGTTTCCCACGGCTCCCCCGTCAACCTTGAGGGCCTTCAGCGTGATGCCTGAGTCGGCCTCCATGGCTCCCAGCACATCCCTTGTCTGGTATGCCAGGGACTCGAGGGTTGCCCTTACGATATGCTCTTTTCCTGTGCCTCTCGTGAGCCCCAGGACGGCTCCCCGGGCCTTCATATCCCAGTAGGGGGCGCCAAGGCCCACAAAGGCGGGCACCACATAGACTCCCTCTGAGTCCCTGACTTTCCCCGCATAAAACTCGGAGTCCGCTGCGGTGTCTATCATCTTCATCGCATCCCTGAGCCACTGTATGGCGGCCCCGGCAATGAATATGCTCCCTTCCAGGGCATACTCCACCACCCCGTCAAGGCCCCACGCAATGGTGGTGAGGAGGCCTGACTGCGAGTCATAGAGCTCCTGCCCCGTGTTAAGAAGCATAAAGCAGCCAGTGCCGTAAGTGTTTTTTGCCATTCCCGGCTGAAAGCATGCCTGCCCGAAGAGGGCTGCCTGCTGATCGCCGGCATCGCCTGCGAGGGGGATGGAAGTGCCGAAAAAGACCGAAGGGGATGTAGTGCCGTACACCTCGCTTGACGGCCGCACTTCAGGGAGCATGGCAACGGGAACGCCCAGTATCGAGAGGATCTCCTCATCCCACTTTTTTGTCCTGATGTTGTACATGAGGGTCCGGGAGGCATTGGAGTAATCGGTTACATGGAGTTTCCCCCCCGAGAGCTTCCAGAGGAGCCATGTATCAATGGTGCCGAAGAGGAGCTCCCCTCTCTCGGCCCGAGCCCTTGCCCCTTCAATGGTGTCCAGGAGCCATTTTGCCTTGGTCCCCGAGAAGTAGGCGTCTATCACGAGCCCCGTCTTGTGCTTGAAAATACCGGCGAGGTTCTGGGACTTGAGGCTGTCGCAGATATCGGCCGTTCTCCTGCACTGCCATACTATGGCGTTGTGGATTGGCTTCCCGGTCTCTTTATCCCATATCACCGTGGTCTCGCGCTGGTTGGTTATCCCTATTGCGGCGATGTCACGGGGCTCAATTCCTGCCTGGGCCACGGCCTCTGCGGCGACGCCCAGCTGGGTGCTCCAGATCTCCTCTGCGTTGTGCTCCACCCACCCCGGCTTTGGGAATATCTGGGTGAACTCCTTCTGGGCCGAGGCTACGGGGAGAGCGTTCCCATCGAACACGATAGCCCTCGAGCTTGTAGTTCCCTGGTCAAGGGAGAGAATATAATGTCCTGCCATCTGTGGTGCCTCCTTGAAAAGTTTCAGAGCAGTCCCAGGAGCCTTGCAAGGCCGAAGGCTATCGAGGCCCCGACGAGGGGCCCCACTACGGGGACCCACGAGTAGCCCCAGTCGGAGGTGCCCTTCCCCGCGATGGGGAGCACTGCATGGGCAAGGCGCGGGCCAAGGTCTCTTGCGGGATTTATGGCATATCCTGTCGGGCCTCCAAGGGAGAGGCCGATGCCCCAGACAAGCATGCCCACCATGTAGGGGCCGAAGCCGGCCGCCAGGGTTCCCACGGGCTTTGAAAAGATTGCGAATACCAGGAAGACCAGCAGAATGGTGCCCATGGTCTCGCAGATGAGGTTAAGGGGAAGCTTTCTTATCGCGGGGGTCGTGCAGAATACGGAGAGCTTTGCTCCCTGGTCCTCGGTGACCTCCCAGTGGGGGAGGAAATAAAGCCAGACAAAGCACCCGCCGGCAAAGGCGCCGGCGATCTGAGCGAGCATGGTGAGAAGGGCGGTACCGGGATCATACAAGCCGTTGAACATCTTGGCGAGCGTGACTGCGGGGTTGATGTCGGCCTGCACCGAGCCTGTGGCCTGGGCGGCGAAGATGCCCATGATGACGCCCATGGCCCACCCGGTGACAATCACCATCCAGCCGGCGTTCTCCGCCTTGGATTTTTTCAGCAGGCAGTTGGCGACGACACCGTCGCCGAAAATGATAAGGATCATGGTCCCGATAAACTCGCCGGTAAAGGGGCTGCTCATAGGGTTCTCCTCCTGGCGCGATTAGTGCTGAATGGCCGGCCTGTCAGAGTGCCGCTCCTGGAAACCAGCCGAGCATGGAAAATTCGCCGGGGGTGACGTGAGCACCTTTTATCTGGCTTCAGGTCTCCTTTCAGGTGCTTCAGGCCTGAGAAGGGCCGTCATATTATTACAGCTCTTCATGTTCCCCCGAAGGCGGCAGGCACTCCCTTTTGCTCTCCCACCATGGCAGGCTCACCCCGCACTTCTCCTTGAAGAACTGGAAGGTCCGCACGCTGATGGCTACAAGGAGAAAAAGGATGACAGCCATCAGCGCAAGGTCCACTGCCGTAACGAAATAGGTGGCTCCCGATACGAGAATGGACCTGATGCCCCACACGCCCAGCACAAGGGCGCCGGAGTTCACGATCAATTCACTGAGGGGTCTCATGAACACGGCATAGGAGGCCGCCGCAGCCACGAGGAGCACGAGGAGCACCGAGAGGACCTTGAGGTAGAGGGGGCGGTGGAGCGATATTCTCTCCACGTAAAGGTATCTGCAGCGCTCGCTTGGGCCGCTGACCTTCTGAGGATCGATATCGAGGGGCTTTTTCATGCTCAGGCGCGCCAGGTGCTCGCTGAGCTGCACGTAGACACGGCCCTTTACCTGGTCGGCCGTTGCCGTTTCAATTGTTCCGTCGGGGTAAACACCCTGCATCAGTATGCCAAGATCGAAGTCATAGGAATCGAAAGGATAGCGCAAAGGCTGCCCGCGGACGGGGAGCTGTATGGTCTGTGAAGAGCAGAACTCGTTGCTGGGGAAGTCCGCATAAGCAGAGGGGGGAAGGTCGCCCTGCGCCGAAATGTTGAGAATGGAAAAAAGCACGACCCTCCCGTTCCATTCTGGCTTCTTGAGGAAATCCCGCCTGATGGAGACCCGCAGAATCAGGACCTGCTCGAGCTCGTCAATGGAAGCGATGTCGATGCGCACGTGGAAGTGCTCGGGCGATTCGGCTGCTGCCTCAGTAGAAGGTATGGTGAATATATGGCCCTGAGGAGAGCCCAGGATGTCCTCAAAGGCGCTCGAGAGGATAAAGGGGAGCATTGCCACCACAAAGAGAAGCAGGGTGCCTATGGCAAAAAGTGCCACCTGGTGACGTTTCTTTACCCTTTCACCCTCCGCCATCGAGAGCCTCCTCACCTGTGCTGACCAAGGAGAGGCTGTGATATTTCCCCTCCGGCATATAAAGAATTATACCAGAAAGCTCTCTGAGGAGCAAGAATCATGGGGGACAATCAGGCGACTCTCAAGGTGCCGGGAGGGCGGGGTAAGGCTCAGTTATACTGGAGCACCATGACGGTGATGTCATCAGACTGTTCCGCCTTTCCCGCAAAGGCCTGCACATCCTGCGCGACAGCCTGGACAAGATACATTGAACCTGCGCTGAAGTGGTCCTTTACAATCTTGCAAAGCCTGTCATTGGAATAGAGCTCTGCCGACACATTGAAAGCCTCTGTCACGCCGTCAGTGTACAATACAAGCCGGTCATTCCTCTTGAAGGTAATGGCCTCATTCCTGAAAGCGGCGTCTTCATCAATTCCCACGGCCTCGCAGCCTGCTCCCCCGAGGAAGCCCACCTCGCCGGATTCCCTGACCAGAAGGGGCTTGTTATGGCCGCCGTTTGAATAGATCATTTCCCCGCTTCTTACATCCAGCAGGGCGCAGAAGATCGTGACAAACATGCATGAATCGTTGTCAATGGAGATTTCCTTGTTCACCCTGTCGAGGATGACCTGGGGATCGCGGCATTCATAGGCAATGGTCCTTATGAAAGTGCACACCTTGGCCATGAGGAGCGCAGCGGGGACTCCCTTTCCCGCCACGTCGCCTATTACCATAAGAAGGTGGCTCCCGTCGATGAAGAAAAAGTCAAAAAAGTCTCCGCCCACGGCCCTGGCAGGCTTCATGAAGGCGTAAATGTCACATTCCGGCCTCTCGGGGAAAGGGGGGAATTTTTTGGGAAGCATGCCCATCTGGATCTCGTGGGCCACCTTGAGCTCGCTTTCCATCCTCTCCTTGGCCGCCGTGGTCTCGGTAAGCTCTTTTATGTAATTCTTGAGGCTGTCGCGCATGGAGATAAAGCGATCGGTGAGCTGGCCCACCTCGTCCTTGGAGGCAAGGGGAACAAGCTCAAAGTCCAGGTTCCCCCTGGCAACCTCACCGGTCCTCTGGGCAAGCACGCGGAGAGGCTTTGTGATGGTGCGGGCTACGAGAATGGTCACCACGAGCAGTAGAGCGCATCCTGCAAAGAACAGTGTGAATACTTTCCGGGCCAGCTCAAGGATCCTGCTCATAAGCTCCCTGTTATTGAACACCATGCCCAGGGACCATCCCGTGGAGCCCAGGGGGGCATACATAAGGCTTGCGTATTGCTTTGTGTGAGAATCAAAAAAGCCCCGGGGTTTTTCAGAGGCCTCCCTGAGCATATCTCTTCCAAGATCGCTCAGCTCTGGAGATGAGAGCTCCTCGGGAAGGGAGAACAGCGACTCTTTCATCGCCAGCCTCTCATCGGGATGGAAAATGAATGTGCCTTTGCCTGAAATGAGAAAACTGTAGCTGTTGCCTCCTGCCTTCATGGAGGAAATAATCTCCTGGAGAGGGGCGAGTGAAACTTCGGCGGCAGCGACTCCCTCGAACTGCCTTGTGCCTTTCATGGTGAGGTAAAAAGGCACCGAATAGGTGGCCATGACGGCTCTGCCCCCGGGGGAGCCGTAGGGCTCGCTCCAGGAGGGTGTGCCCCGCTCCCGGGGCATCCTGTACCATTCCTCCCGGGAGAGCTTTTCAGGGCTCTCTTTGCTTTCGGCGAAGCGGGACCGGTCTTTGCCGTAACTGACAAAGCTGCCCGCACCTGCTCTGCCGTTCCCTGATGCGACGGCAAAGCCCGTAATCGCCCCTGAGCTCCCGGCAGCGGTTTTCAGGAGGTCCCTGACCTGAGGGCTGTCAGGGCGGGAGTGCTCAAGAAAAGAAGCGAGGCTCTGGGTCGTTCTCTCGATGGGAAGAAGCTCGGACTCCATTTTATAGAGACATGCTGATGTGCTGTATTTTGCGACATCTATGAGTTCCATCTGCAGAAGGATCCACGAGTAGATGAAGCTGATTATGAATATCCCCATCACAATAAGGGAAGTGAAGAGGAGAATGGAGAAGGAGAGCTTGAAGGCAATGCCAAGGTTCCTCATACCTTCACTCTATTCAATAAAGCATGAAAATCCCCTCGCTTCACCGGCTCATGTTTTCCCGCCAGTTCTGCTCAATTCCTTACCGGATCATGGCTATTCCGATGGATTCGCCATTCCCGGGGTTCTTGCCAATTTTTTCACCATGCAGTATAATTCCATTAGGGAAACCTAAAAAATATTTGAGGCATGTAAAATGAAATCAGAGAGCACCGATGAATATGTTGAATCCCTTTACAAGCTGGGCAATGAAGGCACTCCGGCGACGCTGAAGAGGCTTGCCACAGACCTCAGGCTTTCACCTGGAGCGGTATGTGAAAAGGTGAGGAAGCTCATCAAGGAGGGCCTTGCAAGCCAGGACAGGAAAAAAGAAATCACCCTGACCACAGAGGGGAACATGCGGGCCATCGACATCATAAGGAAGCACCGGCTCGCGGAGAAGTTTCTTGTGGACGTCCTCGGCATCCCCTGGGATGAGGTCCATGAAGACGCCTGCAGGTTTGAGCACATCCTGTCCGACCGTGTGGCCGATGCCCTCGAGGAGTTCCTTAAGCACCCGGCCTATTGCCCTCATGGCCATCCCATCCCTGACAGGCATGGAATCATAAAGCAGGAAAAGCACCTGAAGCTCTCGGAGCTCTCCTCCGATGATTCAGCGGAGGTCATGAAAGTGGCCGAGCACTCGCCGGGCCTCCTCCAGTACCTCGCCACGCTGGGCCTTATACCCCATGCAAGGATTCACATAGACCAGGTGGCGCCTTTTAACGGTGCTTTCCTTGTGAAGATAGGAGGGGCATGCTATGCCCTGGGAAAAGAGATAGCCGACAACATCTGGGTAAGGAAGATTGAAGAAAAGGCAGGCGCCTGAAAACACGGCAAAGGATAGCGGGAGAAGCACCGCTTCTGCCTCCGGTGGAATACATTGACTGACAATACTCTTAAAGAAATCAGCGCCCTCAGGGAGAAGACAAGCTGCCTGGTGGCCCTTGCAGGAAATCCCAACGTGGGAAAATCCACGATCTTCAACCATCTCACGGGCCTTGGCGTGATGACCGCCAATTACCCTGGAAAAACCGTGGAGCTCAACCTGGGAAGCACCCGCATAGGCGATGTCTCTGCAGGCATTATTGACCTTCCCGGCATCTATTCTCTCGGATGTATCTCCGATGACCAGTACGTGGCGCGCCAGACCCTGCTGGAAAACAGGTTCGACGCGGTCATCATGGTGCTGGATTCCACCAATCTTGCCCGCAATCTCTACATGCTGCTGCAGCTTGTTGATATGGGCTTCCCTGTCATTGCCGCCCTCAACCTCTCCGATGTGGCCGAGAAGAGCGGTCTTCAGACCGACATAAAGAAGCTGGAGAAGTACACGGGAGTGAAGGTGATTGCCACTTCGGCAGTATACGGCCAGGGGATCGAGGAGCTCATGCATGAAGCCCTCAAGCCGGAATGCACCGTGGAAACCTGCATGCGGCGCCATAATTATGGAACCGATATTGAGCATGAGATAGACAGTATTGCCGCCGCCCTTGAGAGGCTTCATATAGGGTTTCCCTATCCCCTCTCGTACAAGGCCTGCGCCCTTCTCCTTCTTGAAGGGGATCTGCAGTTCCTGGAGTTCCTTGAGAGCATGCCGGGAAGAGAGGAGGTCTTCTTGCTGCTGGGAAATGCCTGGAGAAAGATCCAGGACATCCATGGCGAGAACGCCTCTCTCTGGATAATAAGGGAGCGCCATGGCATCGCGGGGGAGATCGCTTCATCGGTACAGGCGAGGCAGAAGAAAAAGAAAGCCAACATGCTCTGGAAGCTCTCCACGGACCCTGTCATGGGCTTCCCTCTTCTCTTCGCCGTGTTCGGCCTTATCGTCTTCATCCTTTTTGAGGGCGGGAACACCCTTTCTGACGGCCTTACCACCCTCTGGTCAGCGTGGCTCTCTCCCCCCATCAATGCCGTCATTACCGGGATCGCCCATGCCTCCCTGTGGGCAAAGATACTCAGGTGGGGCTTTGACGACGGCCTTCTTGCCGCGGTGAGCGTGGGGATCCCCTATGTGCTGATCTTCTATTTCCTTCTCTCTTTCCTTGAAGATACCGGTTATCTGAACGCTGCGGCATTCCTCGTGGACAGGTTCCTCCATGCCGTGGGCCTCCATGGGAGGGCTTTCATCCCCCTGGCTGCAGCCATAGGATGCAACGTGCCCGCCGTAATCGGCACAAGGATCCTGACGTCGAAAAGGGAGAGGGTCATCGCGATCATTCTGATAGTCCTCATATCGTGCAGCGCCAGGACTGCCGTGATAATCGGCGCGGTGTCAAGGTTCCTGGGGTGGGGATGGGCGCTCTTGATATTTTTCATTGACGGCGCCATCGTGGTGGGGGCAGGGATGCTCATGCACCGCTACACGAGCGGTGAATCGGAAGGCTTTGTCATGGAGGTCTTTCCCCTCAGGTACCCCCACATGGGCACGGTCGTCAAAAAGACATGGGTGCGCTTTGCCGATTTCGTGTGGATTGCCACGCCTATTGTCGTAGCCGGAAGCATGGTGCTGGGCTGGCTTTATGAGACCGGTTTTATCTGGAAGCTCTCGCGGCCCCTCTCACCCGTCATCGAGGGGTGGCTCGGGCTGCCTCCCTTTGCGGGCCTCACCCTTCTTTTTGCCATACTCCGCAAGGAGCTTGCGCTGCAATTCCTGGTGACCCTTGCCGTGGCCCAGGAAGGGCATTCCATTGACAATCTCCTCCATATTATGACCAGGGAGCAGCTTTTCACCTTTACGCTCTTCAACACCCTCTATCTTCCATGCCTCGCGACGATTGCCGTGATCCAGAGGGAGCTGGGCCTGCGGTGGACAGTTGCCATACTGGGGGCAGTGCTGGCCTTCTCGGTCCTCTTCGTGGGACTGGTCCATCACCTGCTGCTCATGGCCGGTGTCTTTGCCATCCGATGAATCTCTCAGCTTTTCTGCGCCTTGAGTTTGTAGTCTGTTGCCCTGCCCATGCAGGGGTTGTTCTTGTAAAGCTTCATCCCGTAGGGCTTATCGCCTCCATGGTGCTCCGACGAGAAGACGGCGCAGGCCACGGTGGCTCCCTCTGCTTCCCCCTCATGATGACGGCAGACGCTGAAAGGTCTTCCCTCATGGGAGGACATTGCCTTCACTACAAGCTCAGGGGTAATGTCCCCGGGGTCTTTCACCGCGCCGAGGGTCTTCGAAAGGTACTTGTAGCGAGGTATCGAGGAAAGCTTCACATACTTGTCAAACTGGGGGAGATCCTTCATTTTGTCAAGGATGAGGTGGTTGGTATGGATATAAAGCCCCTTGATCTCTCTTATCTGTGCGTGAGAGGGCGTGAGCTCAATGGAAAAAGCCTTTTTCTCCTTCAGGGAAGCGACGATATGATGGCTCGCGAAAGCCCGCAGGGGATTCTGCGCTGCATTGAGGGCTTCATCTATTGTCTTTGATTCCATCACCATGCGGTGGATGAAATAGCGGGGAATTCCCGCCTTGACCTCCCGTGAGCCTATGTAGTTCGTCGTGAGCACGATGCCGTGCCTGTTGACTGCCGGGGCGTTCCCTTCCATGAAATCGGGGTAGGAGAGGCAGAGGAAATCATTGCCGCTCTCAGGGGCCGCCTTCATCACGAACATCAGGTCGGCATAATTGAAGTTGTGATCTTCGTTGTGGACTACGAGGAGGCGCTTTTCATCGCAGACCACCACCGTTGAGCAGCCCCCGGGGGGAACAGCGGTGTCCCGCTCCATGAAGGCATCCAGCTCAGGATTGCAGTTCACGGTGAAGAGATCGTCAAAGCCGACGCCGCTTCCCCAGGCCCACCCCTTCAGCTCTTCTATGACCTGCGAGGCATGCTCCTTCGAGGCTCCGAGCATCGTCTCATAGTTCTTTTTCCCGGGGCCTTCAGCATAGTCTCTGAGCCTTATCAGCCATTTCTGCCTCCGCTCAAGCCCCATTCCTATCTCCCCTGCAAAGGTCCTTCCGACAGAAAGGCCAATATCATAAGGTTTTCCCGAAGTGGTGAGGCAGGCGAAGCTTGTTTCGGTGGGAGGGGTATGGGAGGGTGCAGGGTCTCCCGCAAGGGCAAAAGCTCCTGAAAGGGGCGACCCGCCCGCTATGAGCCCCGGGATGAGCACGGCACTTCCCAGGCCTTTCATTAAAAACTCTCTTCTCGTGAGCATCGTGACTCCTTCCCGGCCTCTCTCCCCGAGGGACCCGTCGATGTGAAGTTCTTTCTGCCCGGGGCCTCATCCTCCTTCCCCGGAGAGGGTACGGGAGCAGAAGAAGAGAAGACTTATACCACTATCATGAATGAACAGGGGTGCAGAGGTGTTCAGTCTTCTTATCAGAAATGGCACCGTATGCGACGGTGACGGGACGCCTCCCTTTAAGGCCGATATTGCCGTGGGGGGCGATTGCATCGAGGCAGTCGGGAGCCTGGGAGGCGCTGCTGCGGGTGTTGAGATAGACGCCGAAGGCTGCGTCGTGGCGCCGGGATTCATTGATGTGCACTCTCACGCCGATCTTCACCTTCTCTCCGACGGCCTCTCCCTCCCCAAGCTCATGCAGGGAGTGACCACCGAGGTGGTAGGGAACTGCGGTCTTTCCCTCGTGCCTGCCCGCGCCGCCGACTCGAAGGCCCTGAGGGAATATCTCGAGGGTGTCCTGGGAAACTACGAGGTCCCTTTCATCGGCACGTCCCTTCCAGAATACATGGACGCTCTCGAGGAGCAGGGCACGGCAGTAAACGTTGCGTCACTGACAGCCCATGGCTCCCTCAGGAGAAAGGTGATGGGTCTTGAGAATGCACCTCCCTCGGGGGAGCACCTCGATGCGATGCGTGCCGGCGTTGAGGAAGCGATGGATGCAGGAGCTGCGGGGCTCTCCACGGGCCTGGCCTATCCCCCGGCGTTTTACGCGAAGACAGATGAGCTCACGGCGCTTTGCAAGGCTGTAGCCCGCCGCGGCGGCGTCTTCTCCATACATATCAGGAGCGAGGCCAATTTCCTCATCGAGTCGATTGAGGAAGCCCTTACCATCGCAAGAGAGTCAGGCGTGTCCATTGAGATATCCCACCTCAAGGCATACGGCGCCCACAACTGGCACAAGGCCGAGAAAGCCCTCATGGTCATTGAGCATGCCCGTGAGGAGGGAGTGGATGTCTCCTTTGACAGTTACCCCTACACCTATGGAAGCACCATCCTTGCCGCCCTGCTCCCGCCCGGTATTCTGAGCGACGGAGCGGACCTCGTGAGTCTCCTTGCCGACAGCGCCGTGAGGGAACGCATAAAGCGCGAGATCATGAACGAGTCGCCGGGCACGGAGAATTATGCCACTGCGCTGGGCTTTGACGGCCTCTGGAAGGCAATACTGTTTTCCGGCGGGAGCTCCGGTCTCAACGAGCGCTACGAGGGCATGCCTCTGGGTGATATTGCCGAGGCCTCTGGAGAAAGTCCTGTCGATGTCATCCTGAAACTCCTCCAGGACGAGGGAGGATCGGCAGCGATGCTTGTCAATGGCATGAACCAGGAGAATGTTGACGAGATAGCACGTCACCCTCTTCATATGTGGGGAAGTGACGGCCTTTACGGTGGAAAGCCCCACCCGAGAACCTACGGGACCTTTGCCAGGGTCCTTGAGGATTTCGTGTGCCGGAGGCAGGTCCTCACCCTCCCTGAAGCGGTGAGGCATATGACCTCCAGGCCTGCGGAGAAGTTCGGCCTCAAGGGAAGGGGCAGGCTTTCGAAAGGATATTTTGCCGACATTGCCATCTTCCGTCTCGATGAAGTGAGGGAAAGAGCCGCAATAAAGGAGCCCAGGCTTTTCCCCGAGGGCATCGAGGCAGTCATCGTCAACGGAAAGATAGCGGCATCAAAGGGGAGACCGACGGGGGAGAAGCCGGGAAGGATGCTGCGTAAAAGAGGCTAGGGAGCGCCATCCCGCGCGGGCTGAATCTTATTGGAGGAAGGATAGAAAAATGTCTATTGACAGCACACCGCAGACCCTGCAGATCATCGCAAAGGATTATTACCTCTGGCAGGCTGAGACATTCCCCGTTTCGTCGTCATACCTTGGCCTCCATACCTGGGATGACAGGCTTACAAACTATTCCCCCGGCGCTCTCTCGAGGCAGCGCTCCTATCTGGAGGCAACCCTTGACGATGTGCTCTCCATCAAGCCTGAGGGCTGGGAGAAGGATGACTATATCGACTGGCTCCTCTTCAGGGCGCAGGTGGAAGGGGCCTATTACCATGATATACTCCTCGATGAGTCCTCAACAAACCCGCAGGTCTATGTCAACGAGTGCTCCAATGCCATTTTTTCCCTGCTGAAAAAGGACTACGCCCCTGCGGCGGTCCGCGCGAAGGCTGCCGCGAAGCGTATGGCGGCCATGCCCGAGCTCATTGAGCAGGCGAAGAAGAACCTTACAAAGCCTGTGAAGCTCTTCATGAAGCTTGCCGCGTCTTCGGCCAGGGCTCTTAAGCCCCTTTTCACCGAGAGCCTCATGGCTATAGCCTGCGACCTGCCCGCCGAGGAGCGCAGGAACCTCGAGGAAAAAAGGGACAAGGCCCTTGAGGCCCTCAAGGACTTTGGCGAATGGCTGGAAGGGCCCCTTCCCGGCGCCCAGGAATTCAAGCCCATGGGAAGGGACAATTACAACTTTCTCCTCTCCCATTCCCTCCTTCTGCCCTACGATGCTGACGAGCTCATAAGCCTTGCGAAGGCCGAGCTCGTGAGGGCCCGGGCCCTTGAGTCGTGGCTCGACGACCCGGGGAAAGCCAACCCTGATCCATCGAGGAGCCCCAGGATTCCCGCCACGCAGCAGGAGTTTCTGAAGGTCTATGAGAGCCGCCAGGGAGAGATTATCGAGCACCTGAAGAAGAAAAGGCTTGTCACCCTTCCCGAGTCCCTGGGGTCCTTTTACATAAGGGAGCTTCCCGCCCCCTTCAGGCCCACGTCGCCGGGAGGATTCATGAACCCGCCCGGCCTCTATGACAGCGATACCTCGGGCTTTTACTTCATTCCCTCCTATTCCCCCGACTCTCCCAACTTTTACATAAGGGCCGCCATCGAGGAGCCCAGGCCCATCCTGGCCCACGAGGGGATTCCCGGCCATTTTCTCCAGATATCGCGGGCCTACGCACAAGCAAATGAGATAAGGAAGCATCACCACGACGGTGTCTTTGTCGAGGGGTGGGCCCTCTATACCGAGGAGATGCTGATGAGGACAGGGCTTTATGAGCATCACTCGGCAGGCGAGGGTCAGGTGCTCCGCCTGTCGAGGTACAGGGCGGCACGGATAGAGGTCGATGTAAACCTTCACACGGGCACCTGGAGCCTTGATGAGGCCGTAGAGCACTTCGCCGCGGCGGGAGGCCTCGACAGGGAGGCTGCCGAGGGAGAGGCCGCCGGGGCGGCCACGAGGCCTCTGCAGAAAATAACTTACACCACCGGGAAGTACCAGCTCATGGGGCTCCTTGGGCGCTGCCGCGACAAGGATGGCGACACTTTCAGGCTGGGGGAGTTTCACGACAGGCTCCTCTCTTACGGGAGCCTTCCCGTTTCCATCCTGGAATGGATCATGCTTGACAACAGGACCCTCCTTGACAGGGCCCTCGAGAAGCGCACCGAGACGGAAGTCCTCTTCAGGTGCGAGGCATAGTGCTGAACGGGCCTTTCAATGACGTGCCAGGAAGCTTCCCGGTAGGAAATGGTGCCGCTGGCGTATAATATACCCGGGAGTGCAATTTGCGTCATTACAGGGAGAGACTGACGAATGAAAGAGAGCCAGGTGAGTCATTATGAGCAGTGACCCGGTTTTTTCCTACAGGGTGCCGGGCCTTTCCAGGGCTGTCTCTTCGCTTGTCGCAACAGTGGTGACAGGATTGACGGGCGAGGAGTCACCGCCGGACAGCGAAACACTTGATGCCACCGCAGCTATCATTATGAAAAGGCTTGTCATGATGCCCCATTTCCTTGGCTATCCCATGATGATGGCCACGGTATTCTTTGACGCGGCAGGCTTTTTCTTCGCTGTGAAGCCATTCCACAGCCAGTCCCTGGCCCGGCGCACCAGGCAGATAAGGAAATGGCGGAGCTTTCCTGTGAGCTTTTTCGGAAACTTCGTTGATTTTTATGAAAAGATGAGCACCTTTGTCTATTTCTCCTATCTCGAGGAGCACAGAGGATGCGGGAAGAGCGTGGCTTCAGCATGAGTGAAAAGAGGATGGAGTGTGAATACCTGGTCGTCGGCTCGGGCCCGGGCGGTGCCACGACGGCTGCCCTCCTCGCCGGGGGAGGCCGGGACGTGCTGATGGCCGAGGAAGGGGGCAATTACCGCCTTGACTCGGCAGAGGCCTATTCCCTTCTCGAGATGGATCAGAAATACCGCAACAGCGGCCTCACCCCTTCCTTCGGCAAGACGAAGGTCACTTATATCGAGGGCCGCTGCGTGGGCGGAGGAAGCGAGATTAACGCCGCCCTCTGCCACCTTCCCATGGAATGCACCATTGAAGAGTGGCGGAAAGACTTCAAAATAGAAGAATTCTCCTACGGAGCCCTGGAGCCCCACTTCAGGGAGATTGACAAGGATTTTACCGTCTCGCCGATTCCCTACGGCCTGGATGCGGCATCGCGAAGGATCAAGGAAGGCGCCGCCGCCCTGGGGTGGGCCTCCGACGAGGTGAAGCGCTTCTGGCGTTACCCTGAGAATGCGGGCCTTGAAAATACCGGCATCCGCCAGTCCATCACCGAGACGATGGTCCCGAAGGCCCTGGCTTCAGGGTGCCGTCTTGAGGCCGACCTCTGGATAGAAAAGCTCATAATGTCGGGAAACCGGGCCGTCTCGGCAGTGGGAATAGAGAAGAGCGGTGACGGCCGAAGGGAGAAAGTGCGTATCGATTTCAAGAACGTGGTGGTCTGCGGGGGGCCTTCGCAGACTCCGGTGCTCCTCCAGAGGAGCGGCATCGGAGGCCTCGTGGGAAAGTCCTTTGTGCTTCACCCCATGGTGAGAATGCCCGCCCGCTTCAATGAAGAGATCAACGAGTGCGCCTCATACGGGGTGCCGGTGCAGCAGGTCGTGGAGTTCAAGCCCGCGATGACCCTTGGCTGCTCGGTGAGCACCCTTCCTCACCTTGCGATGTGGATGGGTGAAGACGTGGAGGACCGCATGGGCAGACTCAGGGAATGGCGCACCATGACCCTTTTTTATGTGCTGGTCAAAGGGAATGCGAGGGGCTCGGTGAAGAATGTGCCGGGATTCAACGAGGCCTTTGTGTCATATCCTCTCAATGAGAAAGATCTGAAACAGCTGGGAGAGGGTCTTTACCTTCTGGGCAAGCTTCTTTTCACGGTGGGCGCCCTGGAGATCCTGAGCCCTGTCCTTGGCATGCGGCCCTTCAGGAAGCTCGAGGACCTGGAACTTCTCAGGCAGGGCCTTCCCCACGCAAAAATGACGGTCTCGACCATCCATATCTTCAGCTCATGCCCCATGGGAGAAGACAGGAGCCGCTGCGTCGTAGACTCTTTCGGAAAGCTCCATGGCTATCAGAACATCTGGCTCAACGACGCGAGCATTCTCCCCGACGCCACGGGGGTGAACCCTCAGGCCACCGTGATGGCCGTAGCCAGGAGGAACGCTTTGAAAATGCTGGGCTAGGGATCGCCTGAGCGAAGCTTCCCCGGCCGGTGTCCTTAACCGATGCCGGGGCATATTTTCTGACCGCGAAAGGAGTGAGATTCTGTGAACAAGACAATTATCATTGCTCTTCTTGTGCTGGTGACTCTCCTCGCCGGCTGTTCCCAGTCGAAAGAATACCAGCCCGGCGCGCCGGCGCCGCCCTTGCAGTCCGAGAAAAAAACGGCCGTTTCCGTTCAGGATGAGCAGGCCCGGGAAATGGATAAGCAGAAAGCGGGAGAGGGCCGCGAAGAGGCCGGCGGGCGGATGATCGTCTATACCGTCGAGCTCTCCCTGGAAGTAAAAGATGTCGATGCGGCTTTCAAAACCCTTGATGCCATGGTGAAGGAGTCAAAAGGATATCTTGTCTCCTCCTCGGTGAGCAGGGGAGACGAAAAGTACAGGACGGCGCGCATGGCGGTAAGAGTTCCGTCGGGCAGCCTCACTCCCTTTGTGGACAAGGTCTCACAGGTGGGAGAGATGCTCTCCCAGCAGAAGACAGGCCAGGATGTCACGGAGGAATATGTTGACAGCTCGGCCCGCTTCACGAACATGAAGCTTGAAGAGGCGAAATACCAGGAGATGTTCAAGGCGGCGCAGTCCGTTGACGACATGCTCAAGGTAAGGCGTGAGCTCGGCCGAGTCCGCGGTGATATTGAAGCCCTTGAGGGAAGGCTCAAGTTTCTCAAGAGCAGCGCGGACATGGCCACCGTCAACATTTCTCTGACGCAGAGCCGCATTGAAGCGCCGCGCTCCTTCTGGAACTTCGGAAAGACCGCGGAAAGCGCTTTCACGACGCTGAAATACCTGGTGAAATTCCTTGCGGATGTCGTAATCTTTCTTGTCATTCTCATTCCATTTTTTGTGCTTGCCCTGCTGTTCTTCAGGGGGCTCGGGATATTAAGGGGGGTCCTGTTCCCGAAAAAGAAGAAGCCAGATTCCTCCGAGCAGTCAAAGGAGTGACTGCTGGAATCAGGAGCCCGGGGGAATTCTCCCGGTCGATGAGAAGGTGCTGCGCACAATGCACAGATTGATAAACAGCTTATTGAACCTCTTCATGGGGGGTGTTGCAGGCAGTGCTTCGCAGGGACTCTTCCTCCGGAAGGGCTTCAAAAGGCGTCACCGTCACTCAAGCTCCATATTCTCGGAGCTGTCACAGGCTTCAATATCAATCATGAGTGGCTCAGGCGAGCCTTCTCCCCTGATGTGGAGCTCCCCCTGCCTTATCGCGAAGAGGGAGGCCAGGGCATCCGAGAGCTCAGCCCGGGTGAAAATCCTGTCAAAAAAGAGATCCTGCCAGACCATGACAGTGCCTTCTTTGTCATCGCGGAGAAAAGATCCTTCCCGGTCACAGGTAACGCTTTTTCCTCCTGTGTACCTCGACAGTGACGCCGTGGACTTCATTTTCGAAGCACGGGAAGGCCTTGTCGAATTTCTCCCAGGAGGCCGGAGATGGTGTCTCCGCCGATGCTCATGGAGCCCCACCTCCTGTCAGCCTCCTTGCCTTGTGGATTCCTTTTTGTTACAATTGACTCAAGGCTGAAGGGTGCACCCGGGGGGACATGCTTCAATGAGTCTGGATGACTTGATAAAAATCGTGCTGCAGCAGCCCATATACGGTTTTTTTGCCTTGTTGATTATCGCCGGAATCATAGGCTCATTCTATGCCGAGCTCTATGAAACAAAAAGGATTGCTTTCTTTCATGACGCGGTCAGGGCGATAGAATATGGCAACATTGATGATCTCAAAGCGCTTCTTGCACAGCACCCGGAGTGCATAAACGCCTCAGACAGGCGAAAATACTGGAGACTGATCCATTATGCGGCTGCTGAGGGATACATAGATATGGTGGATTATCTCATCTCGCAGGGAGCAGAGGTGAATGCTTCATCACCGCACGGCACACCTTTAACCTGCGCTCTCAAGGGAAATCATATGGATGTTGCCGACCTTCTGCGATCCTGCGGGGCGAAAGAATAACCGCGCCGTCACAGGGCAGCACAATGAGAATCTCTGCTGAACCCGGCGGGAGGCCTTAATGTATCTGCTGAAAGGATGGCGGAATGAAGATGGAGCATGGTAAGTGCTGCGGGAGAGAGGTCACCTCTCCTTCTCAGCGCTTCACGCAGGGCAGCAGGTAACGCTTTTTCCCCATGTGCTCCTCGACAGTGACGCCGTGGACCTCGTTTTCAAAGCCTGGGAAGCTGTTGTCAAACTCCTCGCATGAGGCCAGGAAGGGGATAATCTGCCGTGCCTGCCCGCCGAACTGCTCTCCCGGCATGATGACGGGAATACCGGGAGGGTAGGGGACTGCCATCACGGCTGAGACCCGGCCTTCCAGATCCCCGAGGGGCACTTTCTCCACGCGGCCTTTCACGAGGTGCTCGTAAGCTTTGACAGGAAGCATCACCTGCGGGGGGAGGGAGTCATAGACATCCCTCATGATGGCCGTTATTTTCCCTTCCTTGAGGTGGTGATGCATTCTCTCGCAGAGATCGGCAAGCCCCAGGCCTCTGTAAAAGTCAGGGTGAGCTTCCACGAGGTCGGGGAAGACCTCGGAAAGGGGGGCATTGCCGTCATAGAGCCTCTTGAACTCAAGGAGCTTCGAGAGAAGAGTCCCTGATTTTCCCTTGGTGATCCCTATGGTGTAAAGGATAAGGAAAGAATAGTGGCCTGTCTTCTCTACGACGATGCCCCTGCTCCTCAGGAAGCGGCTTACGAGGGCGGCAGGGATCCCTCCCTTTTTCGCAAGGGTCCCCTTATGGTCAATGCCGGGGGTGATGACTGTCACCTTGATGGGATCGAGCATGGCATACCCGTTCTCCATTCCGCCGAAGCCGTGCCAGTCATCGCCGGGTCCTGCATCCCAGTAACGGCTCTCCCTGATGAGCTCTTTTTCATCGATCTCCTCGAGCCTTTTCACCGCGCCGCCGCGGGTTTTGACCGAGGAAGGCTGCCACAGGTCAAACCACCATCCATGCTCCCGGGCTATCTCATCCTTGAGGAGGAGCATTTTTTTCCTGAAGATGATGGCTTCCTCAAGGGTCTCCTCGATAAGGATCCTGCCGCCCTGGTCCTCCATCATGCGCGAGGCCACGTCAAGAGAGGCGATGACGAGGTACTGGGGCGACGTGGAGGTGTGCATCATAAAGGCTTCGTTGAAACGGTCAAAATCGACGGGAGCTTTCCCGTGCCTCACATGGATCATTGATGCCTGCGAGAGCGAGGCGAGGACCTTGTGCGTTGACTGCGTGGCAAAAACGGCGGGGCTGCCGTCGCTTCTCGCCGTATCGTGCATCCCGAACCTCCCATGGTAGAGGGGATGGAATTTTGCATAACCGAACCATGCCTCGTCAAAGTGAAGGGATTCAGTGAGGCCATCAAGCTTCCGCTTTATCTGGTCGGCATGGTAGCAGATGCCGTCGTAGGTTGAGTTGGTGATGACCGTGTGGGTGACGCTACGCTCTTTGGTAATGAGAGGGCTTGTCTTCAGCTTTTTTTCCATGGCCTTCCCGGCGAACTCCCCGGGGTGAATGGGCCCGATTATCCCGTAGGCGTTCCTGGTGGGCATGAGATAAAGGGGGATGGCACCTGTCATGATGACGCCATGCATGACTGACTTGTGGCAGTTGCGGTCGATGAGCACGACATCACCGGCGGTGAGACAGGCATGCATGACTATCTTGTTGGATGTGGAATTCCCGTTTGTCACGAAGAAGGTCCTGTCTGCGCCGAAAACACGGGCGGCGTGCTCTTCGGCTTTTCCCACGGCTTCCGTATGCTCGAGGAGTGATCCCAGTTCCGGCACCGATATGGAAAGGTCGCTCCTGAAGGCGTTCTCCCCGAGAAAGTCAAAAAAAATCTTTCCTGACGGCGACTTGAGGAATGCCACGCCTCCCATGTGGCCGGGAGTGTGCCATGAGTAGCGGCATTCCTTCACATATCTGGCGAGGCCCTTGAAAAAAGGGGGCAGCAGGGAGTCGTAGTATTCCTGGATGGCAATGTCAATGCGGCCGGCAATAAAATCGGCAGTGTCCTCCATCTTCCAGATATAGCCGCTGATTCTGGAGATGACGGCGAGGGGTATGTCCTTGACGGTGAGCTTTTCCGTGAAGATGAAAAGGGGTATGGCGCCGTTTCTCCCGCGCACGAAGCTGATAAAGCTCCCGGCGCCCTCGTCGCCGATGTCCCAGTCAAGGAGGATGCAGCATATGCCCGGCTCGGCGATGAAATGCCAGCGCCCGTCCTCGATGGTTGTCGCCTGGAGGACCGTGACGCCCATCTTCTCGATTTCCCTGACGATGGCACGGAGAATCTCGCCCTCGGTGGTCGGGGCCCTCAGCTGATCATCTATGATGAGAATGGAGTAGTCTTCTGTCCACTTCATGGGCCATACCTCACAGGGCCGCCGGTGAATGGTACCTGGGCCTGCCTCTCTTATGGGTTAAAAAGGAACCACAGGAACATTCCTTGCGGTGCTCCCTTTTCCCTTCCCGCGGGAGCCGGCGGCACGCTGCCCGCCTGTAAAAATATTTTATTAACCAACCGGTTGGGGGAATAAAATAAGGCGTACCCATGTAATATCAATGAAACCGATTGACAGCAGATGACCTTGGAGAAAACAAGGCCGAACATGTCAGGAAGGGAGACTCAAAAATGGATACAGTCATATCGCTCCTTCTGGTGAACATACTCTGCATCATCTGGATCCCTCTTTTCTGGCACTTTGACGGGATGAAAGCACAGAAGCAGATTGCACGGGCTATTTTTGAAAAGTCGGGACCTCAGCTGCAGTTTTGCACCGTGAGGCCTTTACCGGGGCGCCGAGCCCGATCTCATTGAACAGGCCCCGGGCAATGAGCTGAGAGCTCAGGCGGAGGCCTGCCTGGAAGGGTGTATAAACCGTGAGATATGGGGTCATGTCGCATGGAGCGTAAAAACGGGCAGGTCTCTCCCTGAGCTCCTGATTCAGTTCTGAAAGAGAAAAGGCTCTCATCATATGTGAAATGAGGGCCTTTTGTTTCAGTGACGCCCCGCGATTTTTCCCGGGAAAGAGCACTTGGAAACTGATGCCGATGGAAAGTATGGGGCCCGGGTCAGAAACTGAAGCCGTCAGAAGGTGGCTCGTCGTCCTGCCCGCCGGCATCTCCCTCTTTACTGCGGCGCCCCCGGCCTCTTGCTATAAAAAGCGCTGCTGCAGTAACGGCAGCCACAATGACAATAATCAGCATGATTACCAGAGGATCGGAGAAGTCAAGCTCATTGCGGATCCTTTGAGGGACGCTCCGGGAGGGTGATGGCGGTGGAGAATAGGTGAAAGCCGTCGGTCCCGTCGATGCCGCGGTGGGGGAGACAGACATCGGCGGGGCAGTGGCGGAAGGCATCGGGGCAGTGGCGGAAGGCATCGGGGCAGTGGCGGAAGGGCCCGGGGGAGTTGGCGGAGTGAATGCAAGGGGCTTTTCTTCAAAGACAAGAAGGGCATTGCTGATATTTCTCCCCGGCGGGGTGATATAGGTGCCTTTGTACCAGAGCGAGCTTGATGCTCCCCCGTCCAGGTTGATGGCATCGGTGCATCCAAGCTCCTTCATGACTTTTGCGAGCTCCCTTATGGTTCCCGCCGTCGTGACAAGGAGAAGGCGCCCGTCAGAGGTCACCCCCATGGCGCTCCGCTGGCACGACAATGTGAGAATCTTGGGATCTGAGAAGCCTTCGCCTGCAGGGTCGGGGCACACGGTGCCGTTTCTCAGCAGAAGAGGTCCCACCTCGAGGGCCTCCCGGACTTTCTCCCACCCGCTCAGGGGCATCCTGTCCTTGCGGGATATCCGGTACTCCACGCGGTCGCCCGGCGTGAATTTCTGATGGAGAATATGGTACAGGTTCTTGTAATAGATGACGAATCCGTCGCGGGGGATGAGCTGTGAGCCTCCCTGGGCCACTTTTTTCACCACGCCGCCGGACACGACAACCTGCACTCCGTCACTGAGGCCCGTCGATGAGCCCCACCTGGGAGTAAATATAGTGATGGTGTCTGCCGTGGGATACCTGTTGAGCCAGTAGGCAAACCACCCATTGGGGTAGGAATAGCTCCCGTTTATCGAGCCCTCAATGGTGAACTTCACCCTCTCCATTTTCATCTCATTTGATGAGGTAAAGCCGCAGAGTGTGCCTACTTTACCCACGTGGACAATGGTGCCCTCATGGATGATGGTATGGTTGGGATTCTTTATAGGATTGCTGGTGTATGCCTCAAAGAAGGTGCCGTTAATGGCGGCGACGGCCTTATGGCGCTCTGCGATGCTTTTAAGCTCCTCGGTGTGCCCCACGAGATCATCGGCAAGGCCCACCTTCACCGTGGCATCAGAGAGCTTCACCTCAAGAACATTGGCTTCACGGAAAGAGCCTCCCACAGGCACTTTTTTCCGAAGGAATTGCACCGCGTCGGCGCAATGCACGGTACAGACTCCGGTCTTCAAGGTGAGTAAGCCCGCGATAAAAAGGGCCAGCACCACGGGCAGCCTCTGCATAGCGCTGAAAGAGCGGGGGGGCTCCATGGGAGAGTTAGCCGCCATTGCTGCCGGGTGAGTCTTTCACCGGGTGGTAGCGGACTTCCGCCGAGATGTTCTTGAAGGACTTGTTCTCCTGAAGGTAGTCTTTCAGCACATCAAAGACCTTCCCGTATTTCTTGAGGATCGTGCCTGTCTTGAACCAGGATTTCCGGTGGGTGTAATTATCCATGTTCACCCTGAGGGTGAGCTTTTCAAAGTCTTTCCGGGGATAATCCCTGCCTTCGTAATTTACGGTGGTGATGCGCTCCCCTTCGGGCAGGCTCCGGTCATATTGAAGCGTCAGGCCCGAGAAGAGGGTGTAATTTCCCTTGTAACCGTCACGGAAGGCCGTTTCCAGGTAGCCAAGCACACCGGCGCCGTTTGTTTTTACCTGGATAAGCTCGTTGTCGAAGGGATAGACCTCGAAGAGATCCCCAAGGGTGATGGGGCCTTTCGGTATGCCGCCCCTGAGGGAGAACATGCTTGAAAGGGCAAGGTCTGCATCTTTTTTCTGGGCATCCACGAAAAGATTCGTAAGGTTTGTGGGGAGCACGCGCTCGTCGTACATTGCAAGATCCTCATCGGTGTGGGCCAGCACTTTTTCCTTCAGGGGCCGGAACTTTTCCATGTAGGGAGCAAGAATCTTTTCCACCTGGGGATCGGCTTCAATTTTAGAAGTGATAGGCATGAGGCGGGCATCGCAGGAGACCATGGTGCCCTTTTCCCTGTTGAAGACAAGCTCCACCTCTCCCAGGTAATCACCTTCGCCGCCAGCCTGCACGATGAGGGTATCCTTCACCTTTTCCCCTTTTTCCATAGCCGTGTGGGAGTGCGAGCCCACGATGACGTCAATGCCCTTGACGGATTCTGCGACTTCCCTGTCCTTGTCATAGCCAAGGTGGGAGAGGAGCACCACCATGTCGGCCTTCTCGTCATTTTTGAGCATGGTGACATATTTTTCGATGGAGGGAAGGGGCTCTTCTATCTTCACGCTCCCCTTTTCCGGCGAGCTGTTCGCAGTCATTTTTGAAGTGATGCCGACAATTCCGATTTTCAGACCTTTTCTCTCAACAAGCACGTAAGGCTTCACTGCTCTGAGGCTTTTCTCCTCGGTGAGATCGGTAAGATTTGCCGCCACGACAGGGGAACCGATTTCTTTCGCCAGGGAAGCGAATTTTTTTGAGCCCCAGCTCAGGTCATGGTTACCCAGGGCAATGGCGTCGGGCTTGATTTCATGATACGCATTGCTCACTATCTTGCCGTCCGTGTACTTGCTGTAAAAGCCGCCGTCAAAGAAATCCCCGCCGTCGAGGGTAATGGTCCCCTCGGGGTTTTCCGCCCTTTTCTTTTTTATCTCGCTGGCTGTCCTGGCAATACCGCCGGTAATGGCCTCGTCTCCTTCGGGCTTGTGCTCGTCAACATAGCCATGGCAGTCATTGGTATGGAGAATAGTAAGCTTGACCTCAGGCCCCCCGGAGGCGGCTTCAAAAGAGTCGGAAGGGAGAGGCTCCTCTTTCAGGGCCTGCCGGACCTCGCCTGCAGCGGGGCGGGAAGGGTGGGCGGAAGCTGGTATTTCGGGAATATTCATGGTATCACGCTCATTCTCGTTTATTTTCCACTCCCCCATAGCCGGGCAGTGCCCTCAGGGGAGTGGCTTACCTTTATTATAGTCCATGGAACACCCAGTTTAAAGCACAATTTGTTAACAGGTCATTAATTTTTGTATCGAGGGTTTTACTGCTCCGTGAAGGCCTTTTCGGGATCAACGAGGTGAAAGACCGTCACCGGTTCAAAAAAGTAGGGGGAACGGCTCACCGCCAGGTTAAAATTGACGGGGATGGACTCGATGGGCAGGAGGGTCTTGAGGGGATCGCCTGCCGCTTTGGATTCGCTGAGCCACTTCTCAAGCCTCTCGCCATGGCTGTTCTGGGCTTCGGCAAGATACTTCTGCTCCCCGTCGGCATCACCGGTATAATGGCACAGAAAGATCTTTCCTATCAGGGCCTCAAAGAAATCAGGCTTTATACCCAGGGCCCTCTCAAAGCCCTTGGCGGCGTCTTTCTGGTTGTTGGCAAGAAGGCTTGAGATGGCGAAGTTGTACCAGTTCACTTCGTCCTTCTCCTCTATGCCCAGGGCCTTGGAAAAGCTCTGGGAGGCCGCGGCGAAAGAGCCCATCCTGAACTCGATGATGGCCTTGAGGGACCAGGCATCGCGGTGCTCCGGGGAGAAATAGAGGGCCCTCTCAGCGCTTTTCAGAGCCTCGTCAAACATGGAGGTCTTGAGCCTGCAGTATGCCCGGTAAAACCATGCCTGGAAGCTCTCGGAGTCGATGCGGAGCGCCCCTTCAAAGAACTCCATCGCCTGGGGGAACCTGTTCTGCTTCAGCTCCATCACTCCAAGGTTTATCCACGCCGGAATGAAGCGCTTCTCGAGGCGTATCGCTATGGCGAAGCACTCGGCAGCACCCTGGACGTTATCCAGATGGTAGTTCACCGCCCCGAGGAGCATGAAGGACCGTTTCTCATTGGGCCTGAAGGAGGCGTAACGGAGAAAGTCCTGGAGGGCTTTCTGGTAGTCTTCAAGGCGGAAATAGGCAAATCCCCTCGTGAGGTACCCGTCGGCGTCATGGGGAAAATAGCGGAGAGATGCCTCACCGATGTCCCTGGCTTTCTGGGGGAGGTCCCTCATCACGGTAAGGAGGCCGAGCTGCTTGACAAAGGGAATGTTATTGGGCTCGAAGTTGTAGATGGTCTCAAGCTCCGCCACGGCTTCATCGGGCTTGTCCGATTCCATTGACGCGATTATCTTGAGCATCTTGAGGTGGGAGTGATGCTTGTTGACGGAGCTTATTTTCTCAAAAGCGTAAGAGAACTCGGTGAATTTCTTTGCCCTGATATTAATTTCCGCCTCTTTGCAGAGCACAATAATGGCATTGCCGCTCAGTTCCATTGCCTTCCTGAGGTGCTCGTCGGCCTTTTCATGCTCCCCTTCGAGGAGGTAATGGTTGCAGAGCTGATAGAACAGCATGGTGGACGGCCCTTTATCCATGATTTTCTGATAGATCTGGCGCGCCTGGGCCATCTCACCCTGGATCTCCAGAAGCTTTGCCAGGCCGAGGAGGGTCATCTCGTGGCCCTCGTTTTCCTTGAGAGCCTGCATGAAATAGCGCCGCGCCAGCTTGAGCCTGCCAAGGAGGAGGTTCAGGATTCCGAGAAGGCACCAGGCTTTGAGCTGGTCACCAGAAGCGAAATTACGCTCGTCGAAGTGTTCCAGCAGATGGGTCGAGAGGAGCCTCGCTTTGTCGTCCTGGGAGGTGAGGGCAAGGTGCTTTACGTAAGGGGGCCACGTATGGACATCGAAGGGATAGGCGCCAATCAATTTTTCATGGTAGTTCTCCAGCAGCACGATATCGGTGTCCTGGATTGTCGAGGCTTTCACCTTGTCGCGGAAATATCCTCCTGAAGACCTGAAGGACTGGATGAACCTGTCCGAGTATTCCTTGGCTTTCATGAAATCCTTCTGGTATTCCTTGCTTTTTGCCATGAGGTACCAGCATACATGGAGGTCGGGATTTGCCTTGAGGGTCTGCCCGAGCGCGGAGAGTGCCTCGTTGTGGTCATTTTTCTTTATCTGCCGGTAGGCTCTTTTCAGCCAGTCCAGGGCGCTCCCCTCATCCTTCTTTTCTTTGGAGAGGATGCCCTCAAGGAGCCCCTTCTTTTTCTCCTTTCCCGAGCCTCCCGCTGAGAGGTGCTCCTCGATTTTCTTTCGGATGTCCATGGCCTCCTGGAGGCCCGGCTCGGCTTCAAGGGCCTTTCCTGCCATCTCCCTCGCCTCATCGAGGTTGCCCGAGAGGAAGTAGAGAGTGGCGAGAATCACGAAGAGATGGGCATCACCTTTCTCCTCGATATACTGCAGGAGCTGGTCAATGGCATAGTGAGGGCTGATGAACATGGCAAGGGTGTTTCCAATGTTCTTGAACACCTCGTCCTGGTTGAGATCATTATAGCTGTATATCTTGCTGATCACCTGCTCCTTGGAGGCGATCCAGGTGTTGGCAGACTCGATAAGGAGCTTCACTTCCAGCTCTTCCTTGTTGAGGAAGTCCGAGTCATTGATGAGCTTGAGGGAAAGCTCAAAGTAGCCGAGCTCAAGGAGGACCCTTGCCTTCAGGAGGGTCATCTCGCGGCTGTCCTTGACATACTGATCACCCTCGATGAGGCATTCAAGCGCCTCGTCCCAGCGGTTGTGCTGCATGAGCAGGAGGGCCTTTTCCTGGTATACGAGGGGGTTCTTTTGATCGATTGACTGGGCGGCGTTGTACGACATCAGGGCCCGGCGGTAGTTTCCCATCTCCCTGTAGCAGTTGGCAAGCTGGACCCTTGTCTTGATTGACTTATCATCAAAGGAGAGGTATTTCTGATAGGAATTAAGCGCTTCAGAGTAATAGCCGAGGCGGTACAGGGTATCTCCTCTGAGCTTCCAGGGCTCCTCCATGCGGGGGTTTATCTCGAGGGCCTTGACAAAGCTCCTGGAAGCCTCTTCAAAAAGTCCCATATGCATGAGAAGAAGGCCCCTGTCGCTCCAGATGGTCTCGTCCTTGGGCTTCTTGCCGAGGGCTGCATCCAGGCAGGTGAGGGCCTCATTGAACTTTCCAAGCCTTGTGAGGGCCTTTCCCTTCTTGGCAAGAATTTCCGTGGGGTCATCGGTGAGCTTGAGGGCTATCTCGAAATTGGAGAGAGCCTTGTTGAACTCACCCATCTTCATCTGGGCCTCGCCCTTCTTGAACCAGGCCTGCCAGGTATCCTGCTTGAGGGTCCTTACCCTGTCAAAGTGCGCAATGGCGTCAGAAAGCCTGTTGAGCTCCATGAGGGATGTCCCCTTCTGCAGAAGGGCATTTATTGACTGGCTGTTCTGCTGCAGGGCCCTGTCGAAGGTGAGGATTGCTTCGGTGTGCCTTCCCAGTGAAGCGAGGGATATGCCCTTGTTCACCCAGTCAGTCTCTGAAAAGCCATCATCTTTCACCTTGAGCTGGTAAGGAGCGCCAAGAGCTGCCTGGTAAAGCCTGTTGAGAGCTGCCGCAATATCGTAAAAACTGTCAAAGCGACTGGCGGGATCCTTCTCGATGCACTTGAGGACGATGTCTGCCAGGGGCTGCGGTATCTGGGGATTAAGCTCCCTGGGGTTCGGGGGGATCCTGGTGATATGGTTGGCTACCACTTCCTTTGCCGTAGCGCCATCCATGGGGTTTATGCCGGTGAGCATGCCGTAAAAGAGAAGGCCGAAAGAATAGATGTCTGTCTTCTGCCCCGCAAACTTCATGTCGCTGAAGAGCTCCGGTGCCATGTAGGGGAGCGTTCCCGCCACGGCATCAGTGGATGAGAGCTTTGTCTTGCCCTGATCGGCAGAATCCGTAAGCGCAGGCTGCGCGGCCGAAGCGGCAGCCTTCCCGCCTTCCCCGGCCGGCATCTCGTCAAAGATCTTCCCCAGGCCGAAATCAGTGATCTTCAGGATGCCTTCCCTGGTGATCAGGCAGTTTGACGGCTTGATGTCGCGGTGGATGAGACCCAGTTTCTTGAAGGCATAGTCCATCCCGCAGCAGAACTGTATGGCAAGCTCTATGCAGACCTTGATGGGAATGCGCCTGGAGCTCATGAGCTGCTCGAGGTCGGATCCCTGGATGTATTCAAGGAAGATGTAGGGCTTGCCCTCAATCTGCTTTACAAGCTCTGCATTGACAAGATTGGGATGCCTGTCGAGCTTGACCCAGATTTCAGCCTCCCTGATGAACTGCCCGATGATCTTTTCATTCCAGAGGAATTTCTCCTGGAATGTCTTGAGGGCGTAATAGCGCACTGTTGCGGGGTCAAATATGATATACACGACGCCCATGCCACCCCGGAGCACTTCGGTGATGATGTAGTGGTTCTCTATGACATCACCTTTTTTCCACTCTTCCCTCTTCGCCGAGGGGCCGGAGGTTTTCTTGAGGGCCTCGTCGGAGATCTTGAGGGCATCGGCGCCGAGGGCATCCTTGTCAGACATGGTGTTGAGGGCATTAAGGCAGTAATCGACGACCTCCTTGATTGATCCGCATACAGGCAGAAAATAGGTCCCGCCCTTGATACCTCCTATGAGGGGCCTGTCAAGGTGAGCGCTGGTGAGGCGCTTGCAGATTTTTTCAGCAAGCTCCCTGAAGTTCTTATCCATATCGGTGGCGGTACGCACAAAAAGGTCAGGACCGCCCGCTGTTTTGGCTGATTCGTCCTGGAACCTGAACTCTCTGGGGTTCAGCTTGCCTCCGTCAATATAGAAGAGCAGGTCGGAATCCTTTGCAAGCAGCACGAGGAAGGGGACCTCTTCATCTTTTTTGACCTTTACTGCCGCGGCAAAGACAATATCCTCCCAGGGGTACCTGGAAGAACCCTGGAGATACTGGAGCTCAAGGTCATCCTTGCTGCCGTAACAGCCGGAAATCCTGAGAGGTTTGAGGGTATCTCTTTTAATCCCTGTATCCATGCGGAAGATATGACTTTCAGTGACTTTATGCTCAGCAACATAACGGACGACATCATAGTAATGCTGAATTTATCAGTGGGAATACAAATTTTATAATGTGCGTCAGTATATTTACCATTATAACACATGGAAGAGAGGAGAACAATGAATGCCGCGCTATCGGGGAAAATCTCTCCACCGGGGCGGAAAGCCGGGATTTCCTTTACATCGCTGCGGAAATTGTTTATAATTATAATGCTGATGCTTCCCGTTCTGAATCCCTGAATAACGAAAACGAGGGGGGTGCATTCATGGGTTTCATCATGGCTTCGGTGCTCTGGGTGGTCTGTTTCGCCGTCGGTATTCTCTTCAGCACTTGCATAATCATGCTGGGAGCCCGTTTCGCCGGCATAAGCAACCGGTCCTTCACCAAGGGGCTCGTCACTACGGTCTTAGTCTCCCTTGCCTTGTTTCCTCTTAGAGCCCTTCTCCACATGCTTCTGTTCTGGGCCCATTGGCTCATAGGACCCCTTATATTTCTGCTTGGGATACCAGTCGTCATGTTCTTCATCAAATCAGTCTATGACACAGAATGGGCTCTTGCCATGAGGGCATGGCTTGCCTGCTTCGCCGTGGAGATTGCCCTCATAGCGGCGGCCTATTCTCTTCACCTCCACCACCGGATTGGCCATCTCTTCCATTAGGCTCACCCTCCTGCTGCAGGCAGGACCCGGCGGCGGTCCCCAAAGAGACATTCTGTTTTTCTTCAGAGAAAGACGGAGAAATGTTTCATTTTGCTGGGAGCATTTTTTCCGCACGGAGGAATAGGAGCCCTTCATGGAATAGTCCATGATGAGCAGGTCACCAGGCACATGGAAAGACTGTAAGGTGAAGCTGACCTGGATTCGGGCGGATATGATTCAAAGGCAGGAAAGCTTACGAGGTGAGGCATGAAGAGGCTGCAGAATGAAGGCGGGGCCCTGGCATGGTGGCACGATGCCACTCCCTACCAGAGGCTTGTCCTCAGCGTAGCGCTCCTGGGGTGGGTTTTTGACTCCATGAATGCCACAATATATACCATTGTGCAGACACCAGCCCTTGCCGAGCTTCTCGGTCCCACGGCCACCAAGGGCGAGATAGGAATTTACGGCGGTATAATTTTTTCGGTCTTCATCATCGGGTGGGCCCTGGGGGGAATTTTTTTCGGGATCATGGCCGATTACTTCGGGAGAGCGAAGGTCATGATCATCACTATCCTCATATATGCCGCTTTTACGGGCCTTGCAGCCATCTCACGGACATGGTGGGAGCTTGGAATATACCGTTTTATCTGCGGGCTCGGGATCGGCGGTGAGTGGGCTGCCGGCGCCACCCTCGTGGCCGAGGCCTGGCCTGACAAGGACAGGGCCAGGGCTGCCTCGGTCATGCAGTCGGCATGGGCTATCGGGTATTTTCTCGCTGCCTTCATCAACTTCAGTATCGGCGTGCAGAGCTGGAGAATAATCTTTCTCGTGGGTATGACGCCGGCCCTGGTGGCCCTCTTCATAAGGCTCAGGGTGGAAGAGCCCGAGTGCTGGGAGGATGTGAAGGAGAAAAGGGTAGAAGCCCAGGAAAGAGGGTCCCCCGGAAGCAGCCTCTCGCACCTGAAGCGTTTTACCTTCCTGCAGCTTTTCGAGCCATGGATCCGCCGCGACACCATTGTAGGCACCCTTCTTGCCATGGTGGCGGCCTTCGGCCTCTGGGGAGCGACGAACTGGACTCCCTCCATCATCAGGGACACCTTGGCGCCCCTCTCGCTCTCTGATTACAAAGTGAACGATCTTGTGAGCATCGGGGTGATGAGCCTCAATGTGGGAGCCTTTATCGGCTACCTTGCCTTTGCCCCCATGGCGGACCGCCTGGGAAGAAAGGGAGCCTTCTTCATCATGCTGCTGGGAAGCGCCCTCATGCTTCCCTTCACTTTCCTGGCAAGCAGAAACATCACCTTCATCATACTGATGCTGCCCCTGCTGGGCTTCTTCAACAACGGCATTTTCAGCGGCTTTCCCATCTACTTCCCCGAGCTTTTTCCGACCTACATGAGAACGACGGGGTCCGGTTTCTGCTTCAATGCCGGCCGTGTGCTCTCGGCAGCAGGTCCCTTTCTCACCGGTTACCTGATCGCCATGACAGGCTCATACGCCAAGGCGGCGAGCGCTATTGCATTTATCTATGTGCTGGGACTTTTCGCGCTCATTTTTGCCAGGGAGACAAGGGGTACGACCCTTCAGGGTGCAGTCAGCCCCGTCCCGCATGCCCTGGGAAGAACAGCGCAGTGATATCCTCACAGGCCGAGAATGCCTGCAGTCTCAATTTCCAGGCCGTGGGCCATCGAAGTGATGGAGCCCTGTGATTCCTCACCTTTCCTCGCAACCTCCAGGAACTTCGTCAGCATATACCTCCTGATCTCCCTGTACTTAAGGAAGGTTTCGCTGTCATCGTGGATTTTTGCATAGCGGCCAAGCATAAAGGAGGCGGTCTCCTCGCATCTTAGAAACGCTGAAAGGATGGCGTCGATGAAAGGTGCCTTGAAGTGATACCCAAGCCAGTATTCATTATAGGGTGTCCTGAGCAGAAGACGGTCTGAGGGAAGTATATGGGACTCAAGGCTCCTGTAAAGGGGAATCCCGGGAAAGACCTGGAGAAACCTTGAGAAGGAAGGAAAATGCTCGGCACCGACATGGGAAGCCTCGGTAAGGTTCATTGCAAGCTCCGGGGAGGTCACAAAAGGATCGAAGGGGATGAGATAGATGGCAAGGTGCACTCCCAGGCTCTTGAGCACTTCAATGGAACGGGCGGTGGCGGCGCCATCATGCTTTTTCCCGTAAAGAGCCTGCTGCCTGGGCACGAATGATTCCACGCCCAGGCTCACTTTGACCAGTCCCGCCTCCCTGAGGGCTTTGAAAAGATCGGCATCTACCGAGTCGGGCCTGCACTCCAGAGAAAAGACAAGCTCAAGGTCTCTCGAGATTATCAGGGATGCTATGTCTGATGCTCTTTTTCTCCCTTCCCTGCCTGGGCCGATGAAATTGTCATCAAAAAAGGCGAAGCTCGATATCCCATGCTCCCTGTTGAGGTATTCAAGCTCCCCGACGACATCAAGGGCCGAGCGGCTCCTCCATTTCTTTCCTCTGCAGAGGGAATAAAAGCTTTTCACGCTGCAGAAGGTACACAGGCCTGTGCAGCCCCTGCTTGAAATGACCGTGGCGAAGTTCTGCCCCTTGAGGCGGGGGAGATAGGCCGAGCGGTCGAGGGGAAAGGGAAAATCGAGGGGGTCTTCCAGGGGGGCAGGCCCGTTCCATGCCACTGAATCTCCCCGCCTTGATGCGATACCCCTTATGGCACCCCAGACCCTGCCTTCCCGGAGGGCTTCTGCAAGCTCAACAAGCGGTTTCTCGCCTTCTCCGGTGATTACCGAGTCTATTGCAGGGTTATCCCGCAGGACCTGCTCATAACTGAAGGTGGGGAAATGGCCTCCCAAGGTGATGTGGCCGCCGAAGCCTTTTTCTCTCAAGATTGCCGCCCCTTTCACCGTCTCCCTGTAATTGGTGGAGAATACTGAAAAGCCTGCAATAAGAGGATTACCCTGTGCTATTGCCTCAATGGCTTCACCGGCGCTGCACCCGGTAAAATTGCAGTCAATTATCTCTGCGGAAAAACTCCGGTGGCGGAGATGGGCCGAGAGGCTGCAGAGGCCCTGGTGCTCATAGCGGGCGCCTAAGCCATGTGAGGAGGCTGAAAAGGGCATGGAGCAGAGGAGCACTTTTCCTGAAGTCTTATGATGTGCCATAGCTCCTTAATATGCCATCAGATACCCGGTCTCCTTTCTTTGAAGGGCTTTTGGGACCGGCAAAGAATAGTGAATATGCCTGTTATCCCATATGAGAGGAGCCTTGAAATGAAATCTACGAAGAGGGTGAGCCATAAGCTTTTTTTTGCCGTGCCTTTTCTTGTGACAGCCATAATGCTCTTTGGGGCTGGAATCTGCTCCTGGGCCGGTGATGATCCGGCACAGAGCGGAATTGATCCGCAGAAGCCCTCTAAAATAGTCTTACTGACGGTGCCTCTCGTGCTCTCGGGAGATTATGATCCCCTCACCGAGAGCGATATAAGGGCCCTTATTGAAAAGCACGCCGAGTCAGAGGCATCAGACCTGGACGTGGTTTTGGTAAAAGCTGATGACAGCAGAGTCAAGGGTATCCCGATGGATGGAGACCTTAGCAGGGACGAGGCAAAAGCGCTTGCAGACGCCTATAACGCACCACTGGTCTTATGGGGGACATACAAATTCGAACAGAACCTCAGAACTGTCCAGAGCGGCGTGGTAATCCAGTATATCCTGAGCGTGCAGGGAAATGCCCGCGTTGGAGTTTATGACAGGAATGCCGATGATGTTGTCGTCGATCAGCCCATGATCCAGTCAAACAGCGAGCGCAGCAGGTCCATGGAAGGCTCCGGCCCTTTCAATACTCTCAAGAAGAAGCTCATTGAGCAGTGCGTGAGCGACCTGACAGACAATCTTCTTAAATCTCTCCAGAAGAGCCTCCAGAAGGCCCGTCAGAAGTAGAGCGGTCCCCGGTCCCGAGGAACCGGTGCAGGGATAACGGCCGGAACAGGGGAATGATGGCGGCGCGAATCATCTGGTAAAGGAAGTGTGTGCTTGGCGAAAAAGCCCAAAGGAAAAAAACAGCAGCGCGCCTCACGATGGGCTTTTATAGAGAGCCCCGCTGTCCTTTGGTTCTGTGCCGTCATTCTTGTGCTGGCCGTGGTCCCGTGGTACCCCACTCTCCAGGGCGATTACGACATGTGGTGGCATCTCCGCTACGGCCAGCATTTTGTTACCCAGGGCACCTTCCAGATAGATCACTCCGCCTATTCCTGGACACCTGCCCCTCGCCCCTGGGTGTGCGGCTCCTGGCTCGGGAGCTCCCTGTTCTATTTTATTTATGTTTTCTGGGGCATCATGGGGCTTATGGCGGCAAAATGGCTGGTATATCTTGCAATGTTTCTGCTGCTCCTCGCAATCGTGAGACTGTCCGGCCGACGCCTCGATCTTGCCTGCATCATGGCCTTCGTGCTCATCGCCGCTGCCTATAAGCTCAACGGCACCTATATAAGGCCCGAGCGCTTCAGCAACCTTCTTTTCGTCGCGACAGCCTTTCTCTATTTTGCCGGAAGGCTTACCGGGCGGTCTCTCTTCTGGCTGTTTCCCCTCGTTATTCTTTTGTGGACTAATGTCCATGGAGGGTTTATCGTCGGCCTCCTCTTCATCACCCTGGCGCTTGCCGGCGAGGCCCTTGACTTCTTCGCAAGGAAAAAAGGCGATGCCGGCCGGCTGAGAGGGCTCGCTCTCTCGGTGCTTGCGTCCTATGCCGTGACACTGATAAATCCAGAGGGCATACGTTACCATTTTGACCTCTTCCAGAGTCTCAGCGGGACGGGCACTTATGAGCCTGTCGAAGGATTCACCATCAAGGAGTACCGGAGTCTCTGGCGCTATATTTTCACAGGCTCGGACCTGGCAAACCCTCTTATAAGGCTTACCCCCATATCGATGGTGATCATGGGCGCCCTCCACGGGGCTGCCGCCCTGATGGCCTACAGGCAGAAGAAATACCTTGACCTTTCCCTGACTCTGATGAACGCGGTGTTCTTTGTTTTCGGGCTCCAGGTGGCGCGGGCCGTGGTCTATTACCCCTTCGTATGGTTCTTTTCGACGGTGTGCCTCTTGAGTGAGAGCAAGGTGAGTATCCAGGGCTTCATGCCCTGGGCGCTGGCGATATTTCTCTGTTTTGCCGCTTTCATGGGCTATGACACCCTCACTTCGGCACTCCATACCGACTGGCAGGGAAGCCCCGGCCACGACTTCGTTCCCGAGGAGGAGGCCCGCTTCATCAGCACCTGGGGCCTTCCAGCCCCCCTTTACAATGATTACCTGTCGGGGGGATACCTGCTGTGGGCTCTTTACCCTTCCTATAAAGTCTTTCTTGATCCGCGGGGCGCTCCCTATGACCTGCAGTTTTTTGGGGAGGCTGAGCGCTTTGCCTCCAATCCCTCTGCAGGGGCGCTTGAAGCCCTGCAGCGAAAATACCCTTTCAGGACCGCCCTTGTCCACCGGACCAAGCAGAAGGTCCTTCTCGCCTTCCTGCAGTCCCCTCAATGGCGGCCCCTGTACTTTCACAAGAATGCCATCGTGCTCGTCAGGAAAGAGGATTTCGATGCTCTCCCCCCGGGGGCAAAAAACGTCGATCTCTCCCCTGAAAGGTACCGTGATGAAAAGAACCCGCAGGTTCTCGACTGGGCCTTCGGCATGTGCGGCAATCCTTCTGACGGGGCAAAGATTTACCGCTATTACTGCAGGAACGTGAGCGATCTTTACCGGCACAAGAAAACCATTGTGCGCATGATGGAGGAAAATCTCAGGAACAGGGGATACACCCCGTGATGACCAGGGGTGGAAAAGGAACTTGCCGGGCAGAAAAGGAATTACAAGGGGCACTTCTGTGCACCTGTCATTCCAGGAATGAGAAGGAGTGGTGGCCATGGCGCACCCGCCCGTAGGAATTGATTTCGGAACCTCCACGTCAGAGATAGCCTGTTTCATCGATGGCGAGCCCAAGGTGCTGCTTGACCGCGCCGCCATGAAGAGGAGCCCCATAATCCCTTCCATAGTCGCCATCGACAGGCGTCTCCAGCTCCTGGTGGGAGACCAGGCAGCCACTTATATTGACGTTCCGGGCAAGGGAATAAGGGAAATCAAGCGGCTCATGGGCACTGACAAGCTTGTGGCCCTGGGAGAGGCTTCCTACCGTCCCCAGGAGATAGCGGCCCTGATACTCAAGCATCTGCGCAGGAATGCCGAGGAGGCCCTCGGCATGCCCATAAGCAGGGTGGTCCTCTCGGTCCCTGCCAACTTTGACGATGCCGCCCGGCAGGCTACAAAGGATGCCGCGGAGCTCTCCGGCCTTGAGGTCATCAGGCTCATCAACGAGCCCACCGCCGCGGCCCTCGCCTTCGGCATCAGAAATATCACCCATGAGGGGCAGGTGGTGGTTTTTGATTTCGGCGGCGGAACCCTGGATATCACCGTGCTGGAGATGGTGGCAGGCGTGCTGGATGTGAAGGCGAGCTACGGCGACCCGCAGCTCGGAGGGAAAGAGTTTGACGAGAGCCTTGTGAAGCTTATCCTGGCCCGCTTTGAGAGGGACTATCCCTCGGCGGAAAAAAGCCTCCAGTCCATGGCAGCCCTCAGAACCGAGGCGGAAAGGGTGAAAATATGCCTTACCGCCAGTGAGGCCGTCGTGGCACGGTGCCCCAACTTCGCGGTCGTGGCGGGAAAGCCCGTGGAGCTGGAGTACGAGGTGACCCGCCGGGAGTTCGAGAGCGCCGTTCACCCCCTCATTGAGCGCGCCCGCTCCTGCGTCAGCAGGGCTCTCACCTTGAAGAAAATAAGGCGTGAAGCCGTTGACAGCATCATCCTTGTGGGGGGAACCACTTATATCCCCGCGGTCAGGAACCTCGTGGCAGAGCTTTTCGGGAAGGAGCCTCTCTCAGGCATCGATCCCGACCTGGCCGTGGCCCAGGGTGCTGCCATTCAGGCGGCCCTTGCCGAGGGGCAGATCCCTTCCGACGAGGGCATTATCCTCACTGACGTATGCCCCTTCGGCCTTGGCGTTGCCGTAGCAGGCTGGGTGGGCCGCCATTTCGTGACCAATCTCTATGATGCCCTCATAGATCCCAACACGACGATCCCTTTCTCGGTAAAGAGGACTTACAGCCTTATCCATGAGAAGCAGCAGGAGGTGACTCTCACCATCTACCAGGATCACGAGGGTCTCGCCTCCACTATAGAGGAAGCCCTCGCCACGGGCCTTTCCGCCACCATCAAGGATATTCCCCTCTCGACGAGCGGTGCCCCTCACCCCGTGGAAGTGGAGTTTTCATACGACATCAACGGTATGGTAAAGCTGCACGCCTTGATCCCCACTACGGGGAATGAGGTGGAGGTCGTCTCCTTTAATGACGCATCGCGCCGTCTTGCGCTGAGTGACAGGGACGAGGCCAGGAGCCGCGTCGATGAGCTCTGGAGGCGGAGCCCCATGGCCCGTGATTATGAGCCGATTCTCATGCAGGCAGAGAAGGTCCTCGGCAGGCTTGATGAAGATGGCAGGAAAAGGGTGGCCGCGGCAATCGAGGAGCTCAAGGCGGCCCTTGCAGGCACCGATGCGAGCAGGATCGAGAAGGCAGGCGACGAGCTTATAGATGTGCTTTTTGACTTTGAATAGCAGAGCGGAGATGCTATGGAGCACGACCTTTACAGGATTCTTGGAATCACAGGCGGTGCAACGCCCGAGGAGATAAAGTACGCCTACTATGCCTCGGTGAGAAAGCACCCCCCTGAGAAGGACCCTGATGGCTTCAAGAAGATAAGGCATGCCTACGAGATTCTCTCCAATGCCCAGGCGCGCTCCAATTACGACTCCATGGAGCGCTTCGGCACGGAGATTCTCCAGAGTTTCGAGGAGGCGGTGCGCTGTCTCGACGAGGGAAACTACCAGGCCGCCTGTTCGCGTTACCGCCATATCCTTATCCTTGCCCCCGAGCTTGATCAGGCCAGGGATATGCTCGCCTACTGCCATTTCCAGATGAAGGAATATGAGAAGGCTGTCCAGCAGCTCGACATGCTGGTGATGGGTGAGAAGCCTCTCCCCTTTTACCTCCATAATGCGGCCAGGGTCCGCCACCACTGGGCCTATGACCTACTTGACGATAAGGAGAAGCCGGAGAACCTTCTTCTGGCGGATAAGCTTTTTGAGGAGGCCCTGGGATTCTACAGGCGGGCTGCGGAGTCCGAGCCTCTCAACTCGGAGTTCTTCCTTGGCATGGCCGAGATTCTGCTGGCCAAAAAGGACTATGACACTGCGGTGGCTCTCGCGGAGAGGGCTGCGGCTGTCACAGGGAAGCCGGACTTCCAGGATTTTGATGCGCTCTTTTTTCTCTGCATCATCCACCTGAGCAGGAATAACCTGGAGCAGGTCAACAGGACGGTGGCAAGGATAGAGGGCCTTGTGAGTGATGAAACGGAGCTGCGATCTTATGTGGCCTGGAAATTCGGGCGCCTTGCCATTGATCTTGCAAGCGCCTACGGCTTCAGTGCAGCCCTGGAGGTTGCCAGGGCCTCGGTGCGCTTCGATCCCGGTGAGGATGCCTACGGAGCCCTTGTGAGCCATTATGGCGATGTCGTGGACCTGGAATCGGAGTTTCGGCAGATCCCCGAGGGAGAGGATTTCCTCAAGTATTTCTTCGCCCTGGAGCTGCAGCTCTCCACATCCAAGGAAGAAGAGAGGCCCCTGCTTGAGTCGCAGTGGAGGGATCTTATGAAGACCCTTGAGAGGATGGACCCTGAGAGGCTCTTTCATTACGCCGAGAAGATCAAGACGGAATGCCCGACCTTTTACCGCCGCAACAGGGATCTCATTGACAACGTGATTGACATCACGAAGGCCCTTTACCCCGTCATCCAGGAGGCCCAGAAGGCATCGAGGGACAGCTCCATTCCCAGGATTCTGCGCTATATCTGCGCCCTCTCCCATGATATGATCCTGGACGTGGACGGCAAGTACACAGGGGAGCATGAAGTCAACATGAAGCACTCCATCGAGATAGTGGCCCGCGAATCGCCCGGTGCCATAAAACAGGGCATAGGGCTCATCGCAAAAGTGTACCCCGTGCTTTACGGGTCGCAGAAAAAGCTCTGGGAGTACATCGTCACCATAGCGGGAATGGACAGGCCCTGGTGGCAGAAGATCTTCGGCTAGGCCTGCCCGCTTTCCACGTCCCGTTGTTCTTTTCCGCGCTCCGCCTTATCCCTGCAGGGCGCATTTTTGGTGACGAGGCGCTTCTTCAGGGTGCAGTAGAGGGCGATAAAAGTGCGGCAGCTCCCCGATCCGTCAATGCCGTTCTCCTCGGGCACTTTAGCGTGGGCGCAGTAGAGGTCGCAGAATTCCATGGCGGCTCCTTACTTTGTGGTGTGTGCTCTCTGGGAATTATTTCTTTATGTGAATATCTTCACATATTCCCACAGGATAAATAATCTGTTCCTGGAGAACCGGGTTATCTCTTTTAACATGGTGGTATCATTAAATCTCCTTACCAGGGAACTCGCAGTATTGAAGGAAATATCCAGTTTATCCGCAACCTGCTTGATGCTTACCACCGGCTGCGAGAAGAGGTGCAGCAGCAGCTCATGTCCCAGTTTACCCTGCCGGCCAAAAGTGAGAAGGTTCTGCTCGTATATCCGGCGCAAATCAATTATCTTACGAAAAGTCTCCTTGCTGTTTTGAGCTGTATTGCTTATACCTTTCAGAAAAAACCTTATCCATTGCTCTATGTCATTGGAGATTCTGACCATCGTCAGTGAGTCATAATATGAGCCGCGGTTTTTTTCAAAGAAATCAGACAGATACAGCGTGGGCTTCAATAGAATATTATATGCAATAAGCTGTAAAGTAATGAGCAGCCTGCCAATTCCTCCGTTGCCATCAAGAAAGGGATGAATAGTCTCGAACTGGTAGTGACTCAGTGCCAGCCTTATCACATCGGGTATTTCCAGTGAAGTGTCATTCCAGAACATCTCAAGGTCAGTCAGAAGCTCGGGGAGATCCTCATGATGAGGGGGGATGAAACTGGCATCCTGAATACTTGATCCGCCTATCCAATTCTGGCTTCTCCTTACCTCTCCGGGAAGCCTCTCATGCCCTCGGACTCCTGAGAGCAAGACTCTATGAGTATCCTGAAGAAGCCTCATGCTCATGGGACGCTTCTCAAGTTGCCCGATGGCGTAATGTATCGCGCGAATATAATTCTGAACCTCTTCCCAGTCATTGCGCTTTTCCGGGGGTATCTCCATTTCCGGCAGTAAAACCTCATCAATTTTTGTCTGAGTGCCCTCTATTCTGCTTGATTTCGTTGCCTCTTTTATAATGTGCATCTGGATAAAAAAGTTCACATCGGGCACGAGCTGAGAATAGGCGTTGAGCTCCCCAAGCAGTCTCACCGCTTCTTCCATGAGCATCATGATTTTTCGGTCATTCCACTCAAAAGGCTTGTTTATTTTTGAAGGCATGAAGCTCTTATAGGCATAGTCTTTCTGTATGAAGTGTGACTTGTAAGTTCCGGCGTGAAATAATGGTTTTTTCATGCCCATGCTCAAACTTGAGATATACTATTTCTTATTTCAAGTTTAAGCGAAAATTTGAAATAAGTCAACGTGGTTGATTGTGATGTGCAGGTCAAGGTTATCCCTGCAGGAAGCGTTCTTGGTGACGAGGCACTTCTTCAGCGTTCAGGAGAGGTCGCAGAATTCCATGGCAGCTCCTGCCCTCCTGGTATAAATTAAGACCTCACCTGCCGCGGGGAAAGATGAAGGTAAGGCCATGGGGCGCAGTGCCCCTGATGATGAGGTACCCCTCGTGGAGGCACCTGAGGTGGTGGGTTCTGCAGAGGGTAGTGAGGTTGCCCTCAGTCGTGGGGCCGCCCTGGGAGCGGTATTTGATGTGGTGGGCGTGGAGATTGCGCCTTGAGCGGCAGCCGGGGGCCTGGCACTGGTAATTATCCCGGGCAAGGGTGCGGTGGTGGATGTCCCGTTTTTCCGGGAGGTCCCAGGCGGCAAGGAAAGTATCAAGGAGCGCCTCCACGAAGAGGGTAAGCTGCTGACTGGCATCGACGGCCGTTTCTGGCCTGCCGGCGGCCCAGAGCCTCACGGCATGGTTCCAGAGAAGGACGAGATCTTTTTTGATGAAGAAGCGGATGAGGGCGCCCCTCTCCTGGGGGTTCGACCCGAAGGTCCCTTCTTTTGAGGGTTCCCCGGAGAGCACCGAGAGGATCTCGGAGAGCTCAGGAAACTCCCCGGGGGCCCCGGTGACCTGCCAGGTGACGGGAGTGAGTCTGAGGGGGACACCACCTTCGTGTGTGCACATCTGGACTGCGGCATCAGAACCCTTATCCCCACTGGGTTCAGAGGCAATTGAACCTGCCTGGATTGTCCTCTTGACGGACCTCCCCGTGACGGCCACCTCGAAGGCCTCGGGATTGATATCCCACTTTTTATGGACAGCCCTCTTCGCAAAACGAAGGAATCCCTCGACAGCCTGCATGAGGGTGGCCACCGGGACCTCCTGGGCGTAGGAGAGCCACGCCCCCTGGACGCGGGTCCCCTCAATGAATACCCTGGCGAGATACCGCGCCTGCTCTGGCGTGAGCTTCCCCGCCTGTATAAGGTCCAGCATATCGGGATACTCCAGATAGCTCCTTTCCTGTTTGATGAGGGAATAGGCAGTGCTGCGGGACATCCCGAGGCGTTCCCTGGAGTAGTGGCCCAGGCTGAGGAAGAGCATGTCCTTGTAGAGGCCGAAATTGTTGAGAGTCCGAAGGAGGCGCCCCTGGTAGAAGGAGAGGGAATGGCGCAGCATTGCCATCTCCCTGAGCCGTGCAATGGTTTCGAAGGGATCGGCGGCAGGACGCACCAGGGACCCATCGGGAGTGACAGCGGTATCGACATCGGGCCTGTGGCCTGCGGGAGCCTGGAATTCCGAAGGAAGCTCCACCGTGACGGGCTTCCAGGGGAGGAACTCCCACAGATGCGACACCTCTTCGAGGTCCTTGTGGACCTGCCGTGCAAGCTCTCTGTCCCGCTCGCCGAAGGGGGCCTCATTATCGAGGGAAGCTATAGCACCCGCCAGGGCGCTAAGGAGAAGTGCCTTCTCCCCGAAGGCGGGATCGGCGCCGGTCTCCCTGGAGCCGGAAGCATCAGGGCCATCGTGAGAGTGTGCTCCATCACCGAGGGTGGCGCAGGCGCCCTGGGAGGCCTCACGGACCTGGGAGCTATTCCCCTGCTGACGGCAGAGAGAAGCTCCCGCGGCCTCCTGAGCCTCAGGCTCCTGTGCCTCCAGGCCCAGGCTTCCGATGCCCTCAAGCGGCGCCGAAGCGGCGAACTCGGCGAGAAGAGCCTCCACGAATGACTCCGAAGGGAGCTCTGCCTCTTCCATCCTTCGGAAGACCTCAAGGGCCCGGTCCCACTTCGCGGCAACGGGAAAAGGAACCCGCGCGCTTACGGCGAGGCTCCCTGTTTCCTCTTCATCGTCATCCTTGGCGACAAATGTCATGATACCGCTGATCTCTTGGGAGATTCCTCCGGCATCACCAGAAATACCAATGGTTCCGGCCTCACCGGCTCCAGATTTAAACCTCTTCACCTCCTCCTCGATTTCTCTCACAGTGAGGCTCATGGCTTTTGAGAGCCACTCCGCCTCGGTCTCACTTGTGACGACCTGGAAAAGATGCCGCAGCGCGCTCTTGCGCAGAAGCCCCTTCTCGAGAGCCTCCCTGATGAGGGGGAGTTTCTGAAGGGCCTTCGCATTCCGCATCAGCTCATAGCCGCTCCTGGATGAGATGCCCAGCTCTTCTCGCACAAAGTCGGACACTCTCACATAGCCGAGCTTCTCGAGCCTCCCGTCGAGGGAGAGAAGGACCTCCCCGAAGAGAAGATCGAGCCTGGCCCCGGCATGGGAGAGGCACCAGAGGTTCCAGTCCAGGACCTCCGCGGTGAGATCGCGGAATATGTGCCTGCAGTTCGAGCGTGAGAGCACCTCGTCGGCGCCGTACGTGACCAGCGGGAGGCCGTGGACAGCTTTGAAGACCTGCCCGCCCTCCATGGTAGCCTCATAGCCGGGATACTCGCGGATCACGCCGGTATTCACAATAACCTCCTTTCAATAATTATTTTAAAGGGAAACTTGTGTATCTCCTTATTCAATTATACTTGATAATATTATGCATGTCAAAAGCGTTGCTGTTAAAAAGCCTGTAACCATTGAGTTTAGAGCCCATCACAGGATGCTCTTCCAGTGTACAAAGAGCGGTATTTTGAGATTTCTCCGCCCAAGGCCGGGAAAAGTCTGCCATGTGAAGAATTCTGCCATCATACGACTGCGCCAGTTGATGGATATCCCCCGCGGGATGATGTTTTTTAATTTTCGCAGCAGGGGTATCTTTTCACGGAGGGTAACCTTTGAGGGAAGGACCGGATCTTCCTGGGGATGTCTGCCAGGTGCACTGACACCCATGTGTCATAAGCCCGTGGTAAAGTAAGTGCAGGATTCCCCGGGCACGCGGTGAAAAGAGGCAATGGCTGCCAGGGGGAGAAAGGAGAAGCCATGGAAGAACATGAATCACTCGACAGAGCTGCGGAGCGCCAGCTCAATGACATCGTGATCCAGAACCCTCTCCCGAGGGAGCGGGGGAACAGGGAGCACATTGAGCAGGTTGCGGATCATATTGAGAGGCACCTGGGGCCTATCCATCAGGTCTTTCATGAGATCGCTTCCGATATCGTGCATATCGACATTCATCACGTGAAGCCGACCCCTCAGAGGGACTTCAATATTCTTATTACGACCGGCATGAGCGAGAAGGCGATGGTGACGCCGACAGAAGCCTGGGAATGCCGGTTCGCCGAGCTCATGCTCTTCCTTCCTCCCTCGTGGCCCCTCACAATGGAGGTCATGAAGAGGGAAGAGCTTTACTGGCCTGTCCGGTGGATGAAAATGCTGGCAAGGTTTCCTCACGAGCACGAAACCTGGCTGGGATGGGGACACACCGTGCCCAACGGGGATCCGCCTGAGCCTTTCGCCTCCGACACGAAGCTCTGCGGCTTTCTTATCATGGGTCCTCCCATTGAATATGAGCCCTTCTTCGCCATGAAGGTGAATCCCGGAAAAACCGTGTACTTCTACGAGATGATGCCCCTCTACCGTGAGGAGATGAAATTCAAGCTCAGGCATGGCGTTGACGCGCTGCTTGACCGGTTCGCCGCCGGGCGGATCGGCCATGTGCTCGATGTCAGGAGAAGGAACGTCTGCCGCGGTAAAAAGAGGTGACTGCCTTTTTGACGCTCTGCGCCTTCTCGAGGACCGCATCCTTGATTTCTGAGGCTTTCTGCATTCCCGACTCGATGAGCTGACCTGTTTTTTTCTTTTATCCGAGCGCCGTCGCCGTAAGCATCCTTGAAGGCATAAGCATCGATGATCTTGATGGCGGCCTCGACGATCAGAAGGGTTATAAGTCCCTCCTTCACGGATCTCCGCCGAAAGTAAGGCACTTCAAGTCCTTTGAGGAAGAGGTCGCCTTCATTACAAAATACCTGGGATATATGCAGAGCGAGGGAATTGATTTAAGACATGCATGCCTTGTGGTCAGGACCAACACGCTCCTGAAGCAGTATGAAAGCGCTTTGAAAGAAAAGAATATCCCCACGTATCTCATCAAGCGGAGCCAGTCTGAGGACACAAGGTCCCAGGGGATAAGACTCGCCACGATGCACCGCGTGAAAGGCCTGGAATTTGATTATGTGATAGTGGCATCTGTCAATAAAGACATCATACTGCTCAAGTTAGCGGAAGACGAGATGTTCTGCTCCGATCAGGAGCCCGAGTACTGCGAAAGAGCCCTGCTCCATGTGGCTGCGACCAGGGCGAAGAAGGACGTGCTCGTGACGAGTTATGGTGCCAAGAGCCCTTATATCACTTGAAAGATTGAGGGACGATAAAGGGGCAGTGAAGATTCCATGAAGGAAGGGGGGCATGTTGCCACATTGACACATTTGTGTTTTTGTGGTACACTGAAGAAGGAGATGAAGATATGGCAACAACAGAAACACGGCGAATGAGGCTCAGCATAGATATCAACCCTGAAGAGCACAGAAAGATAAAGATGTGCGCCGCTCTTAATGATGAGAGCGTGAGCGCTTACGTGCTCAAAGCAGTGGAAAAGAGGCTGCAGTCGGATCTTGAGCTGGAGATCTTCCGCATGATGACCGCCAAGGGCGACCCTGTTCTTGCGGAATTATGGGATAACGAAAAGGATTCCGCCTATGACAGCCTTTAAACCCGGTGATATCATACTGGTAAGCTTTGCATTTGCAGAGAAGGAAGAGACCAAGCAGAGGCCCGCAATGGTATTGAGCACCGAAAACTATCACAAAGGGCGCAGGGAGCTTATCATGGCTGCGGTCACAAGCAATACCGTACGGGTTCTCGCAGGCGATACGGTGCTCAATGAATGGAAAAAAGCCGGTCTCCTCCATCCATCGGTCGTCACTGCCGTTATCCGCACCATAAAGCAGGATATGGTAAGGCGAAAGCTGGGCAGTATCACCCCTGAAGATTTCCACTCGGTGAAAAGCAGCCTGAAGGAGATTCTGGGCCTCTAATCGGCTCCCCATTGCCTGGGAAAATGGCTCACTGCGGCGCCACCTCTTCAGCTGTGTATTCCAGCCAATTCGATCACTCATTCCAGACGATCCCGATCAGGGATT